>NZ_VOYW01000019.1:0-61556 GCF_013420085.1 Acinetobacter sp. YH12027 | reverse complement strand
TGAGGATCAGAAAGCTTGTTTGAATCGATGTATTTCATCCGCAGATTATGCACGAATGCTAAGAAATCCGGAGTGCAAATATTAACCAAAAAGAAGATCGTTTTTTGATTTATGAAAGAGATCTATTGTTGAATTAAATGGAGAAGAGTTAGGTGGAGGGCTAGGTAGTGGAACGAAAAGATCAGCAGTGATAACAGGAACTCAATATATTAAATGGGGAGAAGGTAATAGCTCTAAAAAGCATATTGCAACCAATGTCCCCACATTGACGAATGAAAATTTAAAAGATAAAAAATATTTAGCTGTACATATATATCCAGATGACAGTGTGGAAATTAATTTATCGAATGAATTACCTGATGCTACTGAGAAAGGTTTAGAGTGGAGAGCAAAAATTATTGATGAATTGAAGGTAAAAGAAGAAAAATAGCTGTATCAGTCATTAGTGGCATATAGATAAAAAAAAAAGCGCATGATGACATGCGCTTTTTAATTTTCAGCTAATTATTTTTCAACGAATGCACGTTCAATCACGTAGTCGCCTAGAACGCCCATCTTAGGAGATTCTTTCAGACCGTGCTGGTCAAGTAGTGCAGCAACGTCGTCTAGGAATGCAGGTGAACCGCAAAGCATTGCGCGGTCAGTTTCAGGGTTGAAACGTGGAAGCCCAATTTTTTCGAAAAGTTGTCCAGATTCAATGGCAGTTGTTACACGGCCTTGAGTATGGAATTCTTCACGAGTTACCGTAGGGTAGTAAACCAATTTTTCTTTCGCGCCTAATTCACCAAAGAATTCGTGGTTAGGAATTTCATCTAAGATTAAATCTTGATAAGCCAATTCCGAAATGAAACGTGTACCATGTACAACGATGATTTTTTCAAAACGTTCGTAAGTTTCAGGGTCACGAATTACAGAAAGGAACGGTGCAAGACCTGTACCTGAAGAAAGTAGGTATAAGTTTTTACCAGGGTTTAAGTCATCTAGAACCAACGTACCTGTAGGTTTTTTAGATACTAAAATTTCATCGCCAACTTTTACTTTTTGTAAAATAGACGTTAAAGGACCATCTGGAACTTTAATAGAGAAAAACTCTAATTCTTCTTCATAGTTTGCGCTTGCAATAGAATAAGCGCGCATTAAAGGCTTACCATTTACTTCAAGGCCGATCATCACAAATTGACCGTTTTTAAAACGTAACGCAGTATCGCGAGTGGTTTTAAAAGAGAATAAAGTGTCATTCCAATGGTGGACGTGAGTAATCTTTTCGACGTTAAAAGCAGCCATTAAAGGTCTCAATAAAATTATCAAATTAGAACAGCTTACTATTCTAATCTAAAATCATTCTCGATAAACTGAATATATTTAATTGAACTTATCAGAAAAAGTGATTATGTCTGAGCTTAAAATGCCAATTATCGGGTATATGAAATCTCCCTACCGAGAAAAATTTGGTATTCCACGTCAGCCGAATTTGGTGCAAGTCGAATCTTATATTGAAATGGTGGAACCTTATAACGATTTATTGGCTTTCGAAGGGATTGATGATTTTAGTCATCTTTGGCTGATTTGGCAGTTTCATGAAAATAAAAATGCAGATTCGACAAAATTTCGTCCGCAAGTTCGCCCACCACGTTTAGGTGGTAATCAAAAAATCGGGGTATTTGCGACACGAAGTATGTACCGACCGTCACCAATGGGCTTGTCGGTTGTGCAGCTCAAAGCGGTGAAAAAAATTGGTAAATCGGTTCGCGTCTATGTTGTCGGTAGCGATTTGTTGGATGGAACACCAATTTTAGATATCAAACCGTATATTCAATATTCAGATGCAGTGATGGATGCGCAAAGTGGTTATGCGCAGGATGAGCCAGAAAGAAAATCTGTGATTTGGTCAGAGCACGCTGAGCAACAAAAACAGGTATTTTTGAATAATGGCAATTTAACCGAACAATTAACAGCAGAACTGGAACAAGTATTGAGTTTAGATCCACGTCCTGCTTATCAGCATGATGTTGAACGTATATATGGCATGTTGTTTGGCGGTTGTAATGTGCGTTTTTGCGTAGACACTAATAAAATAGTCGTACACGAAATTCTAAGTAGTTAAAAAGATCAGGTTTTAAACCTGATCTTTTTTGAAATCGAATTACTTTAATTTAGAGTATTTATCAATTTCAGTACTAGCGATATTGTTAAATAGCGAGCATTCATTTTTGATTGCTTCTACATAGTTAGTTTCAACTTTTGCTTCCAGGCTATCCTTTCCATAATTTTGAATCGCCTCATCTAAGTCAGCTTGATAGTCTTTAATATCATTAGCCAATGTGTAAGTGGTCCCTGATTTATAGTATGAGCCATAACGATAATTTTGATTAAACTGCACATAAGCATCAAAATCATAATTTACAGGTTGATTTTTCGAAATATAAACTGGATAAGAAGCTATGTTTTGGATGGTATAACCGTCATCTAAATATTCAGTAGGATCAAAACCATTAATGTTGTCACCAAGGAGTTCAACATAATTTTTTGAACTTGATGATGTTTTCAGTCTTAAGCAAGTTGAACCTTGAGGAAAAGTTTTTCCTTTTAATTTTGAATAATAGAAACTAGGGAATGTGCCCAACTTCGTTGCTAACGTAGTATCTGCACCTGAAAGATAATTAAATGTGTCTACGTAATAGCCAATTTCTTTACCTGTTAAATTTACCACTTCGAAATTTTGAGTCAGTTTCAGACCATTGAAGTTTTGACTAGATGCTGGTGTGAAAATCCATTGGCTATCATTTTTAGAAATTAAATTGGCAAATTTATAACCATATTCGGTTTTGTTCAGCACTGGTGTATAAAGGCCTTCGTCTGTTAAATAATCAGAAATTATCCATTTCAAGTCATAATTTTCATTGTTATTGCTTAAATAATCAACATTGAAATAAATAGTATTATTTTGAATATTGAAATGTGTTTTTTCGAATAAATTGTCGCTTCCATCCCAATATGATGGTGAGTAGATTGACCATTTATTATTTTCGGAACTAGTTTCAGCTCCATTTCCTGATCCAGTTTCAGATGAAGTAGAACTATTGTCTGAAGAGCCGCCGCCGCAAGCGCTTAGAATTAAGGAACTAAAAATGGCTAGGCTTAAAATTTTAAATTTCATGTTACCCTCTTTAATAAATTATGAATTACGTCACTATTATTTGTGACTGTTGCATATAGTATAGAAAAACATAAAAAAGGGAATGTTAAAAATTAACTAATTAAAATTAATGATTTAAGTTAAATTTTTCTTAATAATTTAAGTAAAAAATATTGCGTTTTAATCAGCTGGTTTTGTTATAGTGAACCTATGTTTGGGGAACATAGAACAATGACTTTTAATTTTGAAATTGACACTTCTTGGTGTTTAGACCAATTACAAAAAGATGGACGTATTACTGAACGGGACAAAATACTGATTCAAACCACGCACCGTCAGCGTGAGCAGTTGAAATGGCATCCTCTACAATGGATTGCCAATTTTAATTTAGTCGATCAGAGTCATCCGCAGTCTACCTTAACATTGAATAGACTTTGCCAATGGTTGGCAGAAAAGTCTGGAGTACCGTTTTATATTATCGATCCTCTAAAAGCTGATGTGCCTGCTTTGACAGCCATTATGTCTCAGGAATTTGCAGTACGAAATCGCATTTTAGCGGTTGAATTACAAAATGAGCATGTGCTGATTGCAACGGATCAACCTTATAAAAATGAATGGATTGCCAATTTAGAGAGAACGGTATTACCACGCAAGATTCAGCGTGTATTACTCAGTCCAGATCAACTACAGCGATATTTGGTTGAATATTACCAAGTGAGTCGTGCGGTCAGTAATTCGCAAAAATCATCGAGTTATGACCGTGAAAATAAAGGCGTTGAAGCGCTATTACAATTAGGTGATACACAAAATCCAGATGCCAATGATCAGCATATTGTGAAGCTTGTGGATTGGGTCTTACAGTTTGCCTTCGAACAAGGTGCAAGTGATATTCACCTCGAGCCGCGTAAAGATACAGGAAAGGTGCGTTTTCGTATCGATGGGGTATTACATACCATCTACAACATGCCCGCAAATACCCTGACAGCCGTGGTCTCGCGAATTAAGATCTTAGGTCGGATGAATGTGGCTGAAAAACGTAAACCGCAAGATGGACGTTTAAAAACCCGTACACCCAAAGGCCAAGAAACAGAGCTACGTTTATCGACGCTGCCAACAGCCTTTGGTGAAAAGTTAGTCATGCGTATTTTTGACCCTGAAGTCTTGGTACGTAGTTTCCAACAGCTCGGTTTTGAAGGGCGTCTGTTGGATGATTGGAAAGCATTAACCAGTCATAGTCACGGTATTATTTTAGTGACCGGTCCGACGGGTTCGGGTAAAACCACCACGCTTTATTCATCGCTCAAGCAATTGGCAACTGAAGAAGTGAATGTCTGTACGATTGAAGACCCGATTGAGATGTTAGAGCCGAGCTTTAACCAAATGCAGGTGAATACAGGGATTGATTTAGGCTTTGCTGATGGTGTACGGGCTTTAATGCGTCAAGACCCTGACATTATCATGGTCGGGGAGATCCGAGATCATGATACGGCAAATATGGCGATCCAAGCTGCATTAACAGGTCATTTGGTGCTTTCAACTTTACATACCAATGATGCACCATCGAGTTTGACGCGATTACATGACCTAGGTATTCAGCCTTTTTTAACCGCAGCGACCATATTAGGGGTTTTGGCACAACGTCTAGTTCGTCAACTCTGTCCACATTGTAAGCGTGAGACTTTTATCAATGAACAAGAGTGGAAACATCTGACCTTTGAATATGCGATTCAAATGCCTGATTTTGTCTACGAGGCGGTGGGCTGTGATGAATGCCGTCAAACGGGTTATAAAGGCCGTGTGGGAATTTATGAATTTATGCCACTCAGTATTGAAACCAAGCAATTGATTGGTGCTAATGCAGATCTAACCCAACTACGTACACAGGCTCGTAAAGAGCATGTCGAGCCATTACGAATTGCCGGTGCGCGTAAAGTACTTGCAGGGGTAACCACTTTAGAAGAAGTCCTGCGTGTCGTGCCGCTCAACTAATGGTTCGATCAAAGTAAATAAAAACGTCTTTGCAGCTTAAGATTCGACTCATCTTGCTTTGCTTAAATAGCGCTATCGAAATAGACACAGTAAGAGAGACCGAAGATGAAAACATTCACTCAATTGGTATGTGGTTTAGCATTTGCAGGTGTGGCATCAGTGGCAGTTGCGAATACAGCAGTCAATCAGGCTGCAGTTGCACCGATGAAAACCACATCGGTGAAACATGCCTTAGGCTTAAAAGATGATAGTAAAGTTCAATTGAAAGGTTATGTTGTGAAATCGATGGGCGATGAAAAATATCAGTTCCGCGATAGCACAGGCAGCATTACAGTGGATATTGATGATGAACTTTGGCAAGGCAAAGCGATTTCAGCTAAAACACCGGTAACGCTCATTGGAGAAATCGACATTGATTACAAACCGACGAAACGCGTTGAAGTTGATGTCGATCAAGTAAAATTTTAATTTAGCCTGTTATTCATTTCAGTGCTGCTCCATAAAAAACCACGGCTTGCTGTGGTTTTTTTATGATATGAGTAGATATGAGCAAAAGTTCGATACACTGAAGTCGGAACCATAGAAATAGGGTAGGTAAGATGCGAATTTTATTGGCAGAAGATGATGCATCCCAAGCAGACAGTATAAAAACATGGCTTGAAATGGATGGCTATAGTGTCGATTGGGTTGATCGCGGCGATCACGCTATTTTGGCTTTAGAACAACATCAATATGATTGCATACTTTTAGATCGTGGCTTACCAAAAGTAACTGGTGATGAAATTTTAAAACGTATCGTACAGTTGCATCCGCTTACACCAGTTTTATTCATTACTGCTCGGGACAGTATTGCAGATCGTGTAGAAGGTTTAGATCTGGGTGCTCATGATTATTTGGTAAAACCCTTTAGCTTGGAAGAGTTGTCAGCAAGGGTACGTGCCCAATTACGCTTGCATCATCAACAGCGTGATAATTCTCTGACTTTCGGGGATTTAAGTTTAGATGTACAAGCCAAAACGCTGCGTAAAAATGCGGAATTGATTACGCTGACATCGCGTGAATATCAAATCTTGCATAAGATGATGTTAAATCCTGAGCATATTATGACGCGTAGCCAACTCGAAGAATCACTCTATGCTTGGGGGGATGAAGTTGAAAGTAATGCGATCGAAGTTTTTATTTACCAATTGCGTAAGAAGATTGGCAGTGATTACATCAAAACCTTAAGAGGTTTGGGTTATCGCATGAATCTTCCACAACAAAGTTAAGTCTATGAGTGATAAAAAAAGCATTTCCTTACAGTCGCAACTGATTAAAACCTCACTGCTCAGTGCAATTTGGGCGGGAGCAATCTCCCTGTGTCTGATGTTGGGATTTGGTCTTTATCACATCATGAGTGTACATGATGCCCTGATGGACGAAGTGGCTGACATGCTCACTGCTACTGATCTCACGCTGAAGCAAGACGAACAAATAGATGAGCTGAGTGAAGAGTTTGATATGCAATATCAACTCATGCAAGGGTCGCAAGTCTTAACCACATCGGAACAACACACAGCATTTGAACATCAGCCCAATTTAAAACAAGGGTTGCATTATCAATGGAGAGAAGGCGCGCTTTGGCGTAGCTATGCACTTCAGGACGATGGATTAAGCGTACAAATCATTCAACCGATGAAAACACGGCTCAGAGAAACGCTGCAAAGCGTACTAGGCTATGCAGGGATTCTGTTGATTGTCTGGTTGATCCAATGGCTATTACTGCATATTTTGATTAAACGTCAATTGAAAGTTTTACAGCTTTTTTCAAAACAAATCGCTGAAAAAAATGTAGATGACTTACAAGCCATTGTCTTACCTGAACCTGTATTACAAGAACTAGAGCCGATCCAAACACAGCTGAATTTTTTATTAAGTCGATTAGATCAAGCCTTAGAGGCGGAACAACGCTTTACATCCGATGCTTCACATGAATTACGCTCACCGCTGTCTGCGATTCAAATGCGACTTCAGGTATTAAAACGAAAATATCCCGACATTCAGCAGGATTTATTGAGCATACAGCACGATGTTAATCGAGGAACGCGCGTGTTGGAAAATCTACTGATTTTGGCACGGCTCGACCCGACGCAATCGGAGCAATTAGATAAAAAACAAGAAGACTTAGAACAGCTGAGTTTACAAGTCTTTGACGCTTTACAGCCTTTTATTGAAGAAAAACAGATCGAATTGAAGCTACAGACCCAGTCTGTACAGTTTGCTATGAACCCAGAGTTGATGTTTAGCTGTCTACGCAATTTAGTCGATAACGCAATTCGCTATAGTCCTGAGCAAGGACAGGTAAAGATTGATTTAACGGTAATAGCACAGCAGGCGGTTTGGACGATTGAAAATCAAGGTGCGGGACTGACAGTCGCAGAATTGCAACGCATTGGCGAGCGATTTTACCGTGTATTGGGAACGAAGACGCAAGGTTCAGGTTTAGGTATTTCAATTGCCCAAAAAATTGTACAGTTACATCAAGGCCATTTAAATGTGGATGCATCTGAACTGGGTGGCTTAAAGGTACAACTCACTTTTCCAATCCGTTAAAAACACGATTTGCTCTAAGGAATTTAGCGAAAGAGTGTTGTGAGAGGAAGATGAGTGTTGCGATTTAAATTAAGTTTGAGTAGCTATAAAACTTAATTTAACTAAGTACAAAACTTAAAAAAGCAGTAAGCGAATGGCTTACTGCTTGTGTCCACGATTATTTTTATTGCGCTGATAATTATTATTTTTATCAGAAATTATTTGGTCAAAATAAGGCGATTATTTCGTGTTAAACGTAGTCGATATTCTTCACCTGCATGCATAATGCGAATTTCACGTCCTAAAGCAAAAAGGTTGTTTGAATGTAGCATTGGCAGTGAGTGGTGTGCTTCATTGCTACGAGTAAAAAGGCTAAATGGTGCGTTCATTCCGTCGACTCCGTGGTGTATTTCTGAATGGTTTAAATGATAATCATTATCGAATAGGCCTGTCAACGGTAATTTTAGGATTTTATAAAAAAGATAAATTTGCTTACACTTAGATATCAATTGGAACAGAGTAGAGAGCAGGGAACTATGTCTAAACCGCAAATCGATGTCGCCATTGCGATTTTATTGCATCAAGACAAAGTACTGGTGGGTTGGCGTGAAGCAAAACAACATCAGGGCAATAAACATGAGTTTCCGGGCGGTAAAGTCGAGCAGGGTGAAAGTCCTGAACAGGCTTGTCGTCGTGAAATTTTTGAAGAGGTTGGAATTGGTTTACATGACTGGCATGCTTTTGATTTTATTCAACATGAATATGATGATGTCATTGTGAAATTACATTTATTTCATGCCACCGTCCCGCATGCGTTGCTGAATGAAATCCAAAAGCCATGGGCCTGGTATTCGCGTCAACAACTCATGAGTTTGAATTTTCCAAAGGCCAATCAAGCTATTTTGCAGCGTTTATATTGGCAGCAACAGATCAAAATCACCGCCGATTTACCAACACTTGAAACGCTTAAAGAGACGCTGTTGTATTATTGGCGAGTCGATGCCAGCGCAGAAAATGCAGAGGCATTAAATCAATTACCTACCGTGATTTTAAAACAACTGATAATTAATGAAGATCTATGGTCATTACTCTCTACAGAGGTGCAAGCACATATTTCGGCTTTACATCTTAAGCAGCACCAATTGCTGAAAAAAAATAAAGGTGATTTACAGCTTGGGAAGCGCTATATCGCAGCTTGTCATGATCAAGTTTCTGCGCTGCATGCGCAAAAAATTGGCTGTGAGGCTATTTTTATGAGCCCAGTTCTGGCGACACAAAGTCATCCAGAGGCGCAAGGTATGGGATGGGCGCATTTTTCTGAGATTGCACGAGGCATAGAAATCCCTGTTTTTGCTTTAGGTGGCATGCGTCCTGAATTATTGTCTATTTCACAGCAACATCATGCTTATGGGGTGGCAGGTATTCGCAGTTTTTAAATTAAAGTGTGTATTGAATTAAATTTGTATTTAAAGTCGATATTTTAGACTTAAAGTAACTATTGGAAATAAGCTTACTTTTAGTATGTTTTAAATAAAAAAGCCTGATCTCAATTAAGATCAAGCTTTTTTACGGGGTGCTTAAAGAGCTTTAATTGCTTGTTGTGCTTTTTGAATGGTGCTGCTTTTCTTTTGCATTTGACCGGCTTTTAAAACAACATTCCAAAGCTGTTGTTTCATCGGCTTGGTTTGAGCATAGCTTAATCCGCGCAGTGCCAACGATTCTGCATTCGCAGGCTGATTTTTTCGATTGGCGATCATTGCCAAATATAAAAAAGTTTCCGCAGATTGTGGTGCCAAACGCTGTGCTTGAGTTGCCGCACTTTCAGCTTCATTCCATTTTCCATTGGCATAAGCGGTTTGCGTAGTTTGCATCAATTTTTTGAATGCAGGTAAGTCGCGGCCATCATCAAACTTTTGAATTTGGGTTTTCTGTTCAGGAATAACGATACGTTGACGTTTAATTTCTGGATGGTCATATGGCGTAATAATGACCCCAGAAGAGTCATGGATATCTGCCTTTTTTTCAGGTGGAGCAGGCGGCTTTTGCTCAGGTTCGACTATGGTTTGGCAACCTGCCAAAATGATCGTCAAAACGCTCAGAATACTGAACGTTTTTAAAACTTTAATGTTTTGCAATTTAATTTGTATACTCTCCACTTGAGATGATGCGAGGTTGATCAGATGAACCCTGATCATTATCGACATCACTTTCACGAATGTAGTCACCTAAACTATCATTTTGTTCCTGAGTTGGCTGCGTCTCTTCAGTATCAACTGTGTAAGGTTCTACTTCATATTGTGTCGAACCACATGCCGTCGCTTGATTTGGAATAGAGTTGCGCGACAGAGGAATATACATCGCACCTGTACAATGCTGTGCAGATAAATTACCTGAATAACGGTCTAACCAATGCCACTGAACGCTGTCTGGTTGACGTAAATTAACTGGCTTTTGACGTAACTGCTTCATCACATTGGTCCAAACAGGAAGTGCTCCTGACGAACCAGTTAAGCCTGTAACTTTGTTGTTGTCTAAACCTAACCAAACCACACTTAAATAATTACCTGAATAACCTGCAAACCATGAGTCACGCGTATCATTGGTTGTCCCTGATTTACCTGCAAGTTTGAGTGAAGCTGGTAATGATGCATAAGCCGAACGGCCTGTCCCAGAACTCATCACTTGTTGTAAACCATAGTTCAAGATAAAGGCTGCATCAGGTGCAATAGTCGGTTGTACCGTTAAGCTATAACGATCTAATAAACGACCATTGGCATCGATCACTGAACGAATAGCTTTCACTGGATATTTGAAGCCGCCGGTTGCAAAGTTGCCATAGACACTCATCACTTCCATCGGTGACATATCGATAGCACCGAGGTAAATCGAAGGGTAGTTTGGAATATTAGACGTCACACCAAACTTTTTCAGATGGTTAATAAAAGTCGACATACCGAACTCTTGACCTAAGCGTACCGCAGAGAGGTTATAAGAGTTTGATAGGGCATCGACCATTGGTACAACACCATGTGCACCACCACTATAGTTTTTCGGTGTCCAAGCTTTGCCATCACTTTGAATGCTGATCGGACTGTCTTCGATTTGACTCGCCCAGTTATAGCGGTTGGATTCTATCGCACTGAGGTAAATCACAGGTTTTAGCAATGAACCAACTTGACGTTTAGCATCCATCGTACGGTTAAAGCCAGTAAAGTCCTGCGTTGAACCCACTGCTGAAACCAATTCACCATTTTCAGGATGAGACACCAGTACAGCGCCTTGTAATTCTTTCAAACGTGCTGGATTAGCATTACTTAAACGTGCCACAGATTCTTTAAATGCAGTTTGTACACGAGTTTGAGCAATCGGGTCCATCGCGGTGAAAATACGAAGACCTTGATTGGTCAAATCGCTTTCTTGGTATTCGGTACGCAGTTGACGACGCACGATATCCATATAGTCAGGGAAGCGAGAAGGGCCCAATGTTGGTTTAGTAATGACATTTAATGGACGCGCTGACTCAGTTTCATATTGTTCTTGAGTTAAATAGCCCATCACCACCATATTGTTTAACACAATATTACGGCGTTTAATCGCACTTTCAGGGTTTTTCCACGGATTATATAGGGTCGGACCTTGAACCAAACCGACTAAATACGCCTGCTGAGCAATATTTAGTTCACGTAGGGGTAAACCAAAATAGAATTGTGAGGCTAAACCATAACCATTGATGGAATAGTTACCGTTTTGCCCTAAGTTCACTTCGTTTAAATAAGCTTCAAGAATTTCATCTTTGTCATAGTGAAGTTCAATCAGCATCGCCATTAAGGCTTCATTGGCCTTACGCTTAATGGTTCTCTCAGGCGATAAATAGAAATTTTTCACCAATTGCTGAGTGAGGGTTGAACCACCTTGACGTTTACCACCTGTGACATTACTCACGATGGCACGTGCTGTACCACGAATGGAAATACCATGATGCTGATAGAAATTACGGTCTTCTGTAGCAATTAAGGCTTGGATTAAAGGCTTAGGGACTTTATCAAGTTTAATCAGTACACGGTCTTCATTATGTTGAGGATAAATACCACCAATTAGCATCGGCTCTAAACGGGCAATACCACTACTTGATGGCTTAGTCGCACTCACTTCAGTGATTTGATCTTCACCAAAAGTCACTTTAAGAACTTGTTCAGGGTCGACACTATCACCAAAGTCAAAACCACGCGTATGGATATAGGTCACATTGCCAGAAGTAACGTAACTCCCCGTTTTCGCATAGCTGTCTTGAGCGTTATAGCCCAAAAGTTTCAGTTCTTGGTTGAGGTCTGCTTGGCTTACAGGCGCATTGGTGTAAATTTCTAAAGGACGAGCAAATACCTTGGCTGGAATATCCCAACGTTGACCTTCGAATTTATCCCGTACAATATTATCTAGACGAATAAGATAAATGCTGAACACGAGAAATCCGCCGATAATCAACAGCGAAAAAATCAGTGCAATTATGCCTATGCCACGTTCAGACTTCATAAATAGTGATAAAACCCTGAGAAATTTTGCTAATCATGCGAAGCTTTTCAGTATTTTGCAATATTTAAACTGTTATATGTATGCAAAATATTGGAAGCTACTTCACTAAAGTCGAAACTTTAAAGTTTTTTTAAATCATTTCTGTTAGTGATATGATACCAATGAGGCGAAGCGGAGCAAAAGCGCAGGTGCAAATTTCACATAAATCATTTCGAAACATTGGGTTGATTGGTCGTCCAGACAAATCATCAGTGATCGAAACCCTATGTTTGATCCACGATCATATTTTGAGTTTGGGATTACATCCTGTATTTGATACGCAAACAGCGCAGCTGGTTCCCTACAATAATACTCAGACGGTCAGCCGTAATTTATTGGGTGAAGTTGTCGATTTGGTGATCGTTGTCGGCGGTGATGGTTCATTGCTTCATGCCGCACGTGCCTTGGTGAAATACAATACCCCTGTGATTGGGGTGAACCGTGGTCGTTTGGGCTTCCTGACCGATATCAAACCGACAGAAGTGATTTTCAAGTTAGATCAAGTGCTCAAAGGTGAGTTTCAGTTGGATCGACGTTTCTTGCTGGAAATGGAAATTCGCTCGAAAGGTGAGTCGATTTATGATGCCGTGGCTTTAAATGATATTGTGCTGCATTCAGGTAAATCGGTACATATGATCGACTTTGAACTGAATATCGATGGCCAATATGTGTACCGCCAACACAGTGACGGTTTAATTGTTTCCACGCCAACCGGCTCTACAGCTTATGCATTATCTGGCGGTGGGCCGATTGTCCACCCAAGTATGGATGCGATTGCCTTAGTGCCAATGCATCCACATACTTTGTCGTCACGGCCGATTGTCGTAGGCGGACAAAGCGAAATTAAAATTTTGATTCGTGAAAATCGTGTTCTACCAATGGTCAGTGCCGATGGTCAACACAGTGTATCATTGGGTGTAGGCGATAGTTTACATATCCGCAAACATCCATTTAAGCTCAACTTATTACATCCACCTGGTTATGAC
The DNA here is from genome assembly GCF_013420085.1 of Acinetobacter sp. YH12027. Lineage (NCBI taxonomy): Bacteria > Pseudomonadati > Pseudomonadota > Gammaproteobacteria > Moraxellales > Moraxellaceae > Acinetobacter > Acinetobacter sp. YH12027. The sequence goes on along the minus strand of NZ_VOYW01000019.1, from coordinate 48,305 downwards.
TTCTATATGGCATGTCGTACCAAGCTAGGCTGGAACCAAGATTTTGACTCATTAAAGCAGGATTAATTATGAATATTGAACAGATGCTTGCCGTACTCGATCCTGAAATTGTTGGTCGATTAAAAACGGCAATTGAAATTGGTAAATGGCCAAATGGCGTAGCGCTGACTCAAGAACAACGTCAAATTTGTATGCAAGCGGTGTATGCATGGGAAATTAAACATTTGCCAGAAGATGAGCGTAGCGGTTATATCGACCGTGGGACCAAAGAAGAAGATGAGCATTGCGACTCGCATGTGGAAGAACCTGAGTTCAAGCCGATTCGTTTCGTTTAATCCGTTTTCTTTCTGATTGAAAAAGCCAGCTTAATGCTGGCTTTTTTATTGGCTGATGCATGCCTAAATTTGTTGCTTCATATCTGCTTATTTAAGCGTGACGATTTGCCCACATGGTTTTGGCAGTTTGCATCGCTTCATCAAAACTTGCGACGGCACCCATGGTATACAGTGCGATTCCCATGGTTTCGGTGACCGCGATGTCACCATATTGATGTGTCTGGTGACCGTCCCAAACGGCTTTAAAGACGGCCAAATCGAGTTCTTCTTCGACGGGACTGCGGTTGTCCGTCAGTTTAGGCAATTCATGTTCATACATTTCACCATCCTTGATGCCACAAATTAAGGTTTTTGCATCGGGGTTACGTTCGAATTCACCACCTTCACCCTTAATGACAGCACTATTTTGATAACCCAATTGGAATGCCGCACGTTGATGTGATCCACGATAGGCTGGGTGGAAAATCGCTTGCATGGTGGCTTTGGCATTAAACGGATTTATTAGGCGGGCAAGGGTGTGAATTGGGGAACGCAAACCCATCACATTGCGCAGTGAAATTAGATCACTGAGTATTGGCGAAATGACGTCGAGCGGAATATAAGCAAAATGACGCTGATTGAGCTGCTGTTCCACATCTGTATCATTTTGGCAAATAGGAAAACCCAAATACTCTAATACTTGTTCTGTATAAAGGCGGTTAATGGTATGACCTGAAGCACCATGCATCACGACATTGTAGCCGTGTTTTGCCAGCGTTAATGCGGCCAATAAAAACCAAGGATAATGTTTGCGTTTACCTGCATAAGATGACCAATCTAAATCGACATCAAGCTTTTTAAACTTGAGCTGATCACGTGTGGCTTGGACAAAGCCTGTCAGTTCATCGACAGATTCTTCTTTTACACGCAATAACATCAAGAAAGCGCCCAATTGAACGTCTAAAACCTCATCTTTTAAGATCATGCTGAACGCTTGGTAGGCTTCATCATAAGTGAGAGAACGTGCGCCATTTTTACCTTTACCCACGATACGGACAAATTGCGCAAAAGGATGTTCAAAATCTTTGTAAATATTTCGTTTATTGTTCATGCAAATACTGGGCTTAAAATTAGGACTTAAGGATAGTTTACTTCTATAGTTGGTATTTTTCAGCCTGATAACAGGTTTAAAAAAGGATGTCTTTAGACTATCGTCTAATAAACTCGGTCTATTATTTAACCGAAATTAACATTTGTGGCAGAACAAGCCTTTAAAAAACAGGTAAAATTTAACCTACTTTAGTATGTGTTTCATCTCCTGATCAATGCGCTGATTTTATATCAGGTCCTGATGTGATTATTTAATCACCATACATATTTCGTTTTTCTGTATTTGGCTAAGTCAAATACCTTTGGTGCTCTTTTGTCGAAGACAAAGGGGTTTTGGGCTGTTTATTTTTTGAAAATAGACAAAAACTGAATATTTCTTTGAAGCAGAAATATATCGTGAAGTAATGTCATGGCTAAAAAACCAATTTATAAGTCACTATATTTTCAAGTGATCGTTGCCATTATTGCGGGTGTATTGGTGGGGCATTTCTCACCAAGTGGTACGCAAATCATCAATGGTACCGAGCAATACGTAAAAGGCTGGGGTGAATTGTTCTATCCACTAGGACAAGGTTTCATTAAGCTAATTAAAATGATTATTGCACCTGTGATCTTCTGTACCGTGGTGAGTGGTATTGCAGGTATGGAAAGCATGAAATCTGTGGGTAAAACAGGTGGTGTCGCTTTACTATACTTCGAAATTGTTTCGACCATCGCACTCATTATCGGTCTTGCAGTAATTAATATTGCAAAACCAGGTGTAGGCATGAACGTAGATCCAGCATCTTTAGATACTGCAGGTATTTCTAAATATGTTGAATCTGGTGCAGCACAATCTACCCAAGATTTCTTTATGAATATCATCCCAAACACCGTTGTTGGTGCGTTTGCTGAGGGTGAGATTCTTCAAGTTCTATTATTTGCCTTATTATTTGGTTTTGCATTGCATAAACTTGGTGATGCAGGTAAGCCTGTATTGAAGTTTATTGATCAAATTGCACATGTATTCTTTAACATTGTAAACATGATCATGAAGCTTGCGCCAATTGGTGCCTTCGGTGCGATGGCTTATACCATTGGTAAATATGGTATCGGTAGTTTGGCGCAATTGGGTCAGTTGATCATCTGCTTCTATATTACCTGTTTGCTGTTTATTTTCCTTGTACTTGGCTCAATTGCACGTATTTGCGGTTTCAGTATCCTCAAAATGATTCGTATGATTCGCGAAGAACTCTTGATCGTACTAGGTACGTCATCTTCAGAATCTGTACTGCCACGTATGTTGAAAAAACTCGAACTTGCAGGTGCAGAAAAATCTGTAGTGGGTCTGGTTATTCCAACAGGCTATTCATTTAACCTAGATGGTACGTCTATTTACCTGACCATGGCAGCAATCTTTATTGCACAAGCGACCAATACACCGCTTGATATTTCGCATCAGATCACTTTGTTATTGGTTCTACTGATTTCATCTAAGGGTGCTGCGGGTGTGACGGGTTCAGGCTTTATTGTCATGGCTGCAACATTGTCTGCTGTGGGGCATATTCCTGTTGCTGGTTTGGCATTGATTCTTGGTATTGACCGTTTCATGTCAGAAGCACGTGCATTAACCAACCTTGTCGGTAACTCATTGGCAACGATTGTGGTTGCGAAATGGGTGGGTCAATTAGACAAAGAAAAACTGGATTTTGCTTTAGCAAATCCTGAAGAAATTGACCGTCAGATGCAAGAAGAAGGCAATGCACATCATGCCTAAGGCAGATGCTGTGATGTAAAAGATGTAATTAAAAAAGGAAGCTTCGGCTTCCTTTTTTTAATGCAGGACTAAAGCCAAATTTGAACGCTTTAGTTTTTAGGCATGACGGCTGTTCTAAACTGCAATAGGATGGAGTTCAACAAAACAACAAACTTACACCAAGGAAGAAACACATGCTGGCTTATGATGCAGACTTAGAATTATTTCGAGATAACTTTCGCCGTTTTATGGCAGAGCATATCGCACCACATTATGAGCAATGGGAACGTGAAGGCATTATGCCGCGTTCAGTATGGAATACTTTGGGTGAAAATGGCTTTTTATGTGTCGATGTGCCTGAAGAATATGGCGGCTATGGCGTCCCAACGCATTATTCACTGATGCTAGTTGAAGAGTCTGCACGCGCAGGTTTTAGTGCATTATCGACAGGTATTTCATGCCATTCTGAAATTGCAGCGCCTTATATTTTGCACATTGGTTCAGAAGAACAAAAACAATATTGGTTACCGAAAATGGTCACAGGTGAGGTCGTCGGTGCTATTGGTATGACAGAGCCGGGAGCAGGTTCGGACTTGCAGTCTATGCGCAGTAGTGCAATTTTGCAGGGCGATTATTATCTACTCAATGGCTCGAAAACTTTTATTTCAAATGGTCAACATGCAGACCTTGTGGTATTGGCTGCAAAAACTGATCCACAAGCACGTGCCAAAGGTGTATCATTACTTTTAGTCGATACACATTTGGATGGATTTAAGAAAGGTACCAACCTCGACAAAATTGGTCTGCATGCGCAAGACACTTCAGAGTTGTTTTATGACAACGTCAAAGTGCCAAAAGAGCAACTTTTGGGTCAAGCTGGACAAGGCTTTGCTTACTTGATGCAAGAGTTACCGCGTGAACGTACCGCAATTGCCTCGACTGCAATTGGTGCGATTCGTGGTTCCATTGATGTGGCAACGCAGTATGTTAAAGAGCGACAAGCGTTCGGACAGGCGATCGGACAGTTCCAAAATACTCGTTTTGTCTTGGCACAGGCTAAGATTGACGAATTGGCTACAGCGGCATTTTATAATCAAAATGTTGAACTTTATATGCAAGGCAAACTTGATGTTGAAACTGCAGCAGCCCTCAAGAGCTTCTCTACCGATATGCAAATGAAAGTGGCCCATAATCTACTTCAATTATTTGGTGGCTATGGTTATATGACCGAATATCCAATTTCACGTTTCTTTGTCGATGCACGTATTCAGCAAATCTACGGTGGCACCAATGAAATTATGAAAGAAATCGTGGCACGAAGTATTTTAGGTCGATAAACAAATTATCAGGCTGACATTAAAAATAGCGAAGTGAAGACTTCGCTTTTTTTTGACAATGTATTTTTATAGAGACGATGTATTTCTACAGATTTGCGTGTTTGAATTAGATTATGCGGTTGAGTGTAAGTGAATATATTGAGACCTAAGATAATGACGGTTGCCCCAAAACTTGCAGACAGACTTCGATAAATTCAGGTATATCTAAAGTGCTGCGAGACGATATATACAGGTTATTATCATTCACGACCGATTGATCCGACACCACCACACCTGCGTTTAGTAAAGCAGATTTCAGCGTTTCAGATTGGGCGAAATGGCGACCTTGTATAACACCAGCTTCTAATAACAACTGTGGACCATGGCAACTGCTCAAGATCGGCTTTTGGCTATCTGCAAAATTACGTACAAAATAGATAAAACGGTCATCTAAAGAGAGTTTCTCTGGGGAATAACCGCCGGGAATAAACAAGGCATCAAAATCATGCACAGAGGCGTCATCGATACTCTGATCAATGGTGATCTGGGAGCGTCGTTTAATGCCGTGAACGATTTTTCCAACCTGATCTTCGATATTGATAATGCTGTGCCGAGCGGCTCGAAATGCCTCTACAGGCTCAAGATACTCAATATCTTCAAAATCGTAGGTCACTAACACTGCAATTTTCTTGTGCATACTTGTACCTATGGGTCTGTTATTTTTTTTCTGATATTTAGACTACAAAGCAATGATAAAAATTACCTGTGTCTTTTGTAATAAATGCGTCAATGACTGTAAACACTAGATGAAAGTGCCTATTAAGTCACTGAAAAAACGATCAATGACCAAGTGTTTATATAGATCATCTTTAAGTTTTAAATTATTTCTATGCCATGAAAGCCAAGTTTTGAAATTTTTATTTTGCTTCAAGTATTGAGAGCAAAATTTAAAAATGAAATGACCAATGAAACAAATTGATTGATGGGCTTATACAAGGGGATGGATCTGATGCAAATTTGGAGGAAAAGAGAAGGTCTATTTATTGTGCTGCTCAAGATGAATGATCAATAAAGCCGTCAAAAGGTAAGATTTGCCTTAATTATGGCTTTACCTATCAGTTTGGCTGTTTTGGCTCTTAAGTTAAGCTGATGAAGCTTTAATCAACTGTCTGTTTTTAAGGCTGAAACCATCAAAGTCGTATTGCGCAACATTTGAAAGCTAACTATTGTTATACTGTTTGCAAAATTTTTTTGAAGGGCGACATAACAATGATCAACGATGATCAAAACACTCCGACTTCTCTGGACTTAGCTCAAATTCGTGAAGATATCGACTCTGTTGATATGCAGATTCAACAACTTATCAATCGTCGTGCGAAACTAGCTGAGGCAGTTGCAAAAGCAAAATTTGCTGCTGAAGAGAATCCACTGTTTTATCGTCCTGAACGTGAAGCACAAGTTTTACGTAAAGTTATGGATCGTAACGAAGGCCCATTGTCTGATGTGACAATGGCACGTTTATTCCGTGAGATCATGTCGGCTTGTTTAGCTCTTGAAGCACCGCAAAGTATTGCGTTCTTAGGTCCAGTTGGGACATATACACATTCGGCGGTGTTGAAACACTTTGGTCAAGACGCTGTTGTTCGCCCTCTTCCAACGATTGATGAAGTATTCCGCGAAGTAGAAGCAGGCAGTGCGCACTATGGTCTTGTGCCTGTAGAGAACTCATCTGAAGGTGTAGTGAACCACACCCTAGATTGCTTCAAATCTTCACATCTGAATGTTATTGGTGAAGTGGAGCTGCGTATTCATCACCAGTTCCTAGTGTCTGAAAACACACGTAAAGACAGCATTAAACAAATTTATGCTCATCAACAAACTTTGGCGCAATGCCGTGGTTGGTTAGATGCTCATTATCCAGGTGTAGAACGTGTTGCACTCAGTTCAAATGCAGAAGCTGCACGCCGTATTCGCAATGAATGGCACTCAGCAGCAATTGCTTCTGAAGTCGCTGCGAACATTTACAACCTTGAAATTTTGCATAGCAATATTGAAGACAATCCTGAAAATACTACTCGTTTCTTGGTGATTGGTCGTGAGAAAGTACCGCAATCGGGCAATGATAAAACTTCATTGTTGATTTCTGCGCATGACCGTGCAGGGGCGTTGCTTGAAATTCTTGCACCATTTGCAAAACACAATATCAGTTTGACCAGTATTGAAACACGTCCTGCCTTGCCTGAAAAATGGGCCTATGTCTTCTTTGTTGACCTTGAAGGCCATGTAGAACAAGACAATGTCAAAGCAGCGATTGAAGAAATTCGTCCATTGGTTAAAGAAATTCGTGTATTGGGTTCATATCCGATTGCTGTTCTTTAAGATCACAACTGTGATCAATTCCATCAGGAGTTGATCACCTTCATCATTTGAAAAAACTGGAAGTGTAAAATGACGTTTGTCCCAGCCAATGAAGGCATTGCAAAGCTAAAGCCTTACCAACCAGGTAAACCAATTAGTGAACTTGAGCGTGAGTTGGGTATTACAGATATCGTAAAACTCGCATCAAATGAAAACCCATTGGGTTGTTCTGACAAAGTGAAAGAAGCGGTTGCTGCTGAACTTGCAGAAATTGGTCGATATCCGGATGGTGGCGGTTTTATTTTGAAAGACCAAGTTGAAAAACAATTTGGTATTGCACATGACCGTATTACATTGGGTAATGGTTCAAACGATCTTCTAGAAATTTTTGCTCGTGCTTTTGTCTCAGAGCAAGACTCTGTGGTGTATAGCCAACACGCATTTGCTGTGTATGGTCTGGTGACACAAGCGATTAATGCTGAAGCGATTGAAGTTCCTGCAAAATGTTTTTCACATGACCTAGATGCAATGGCTGCGGCAATCAAAGACAATACTAAATTGATTTTTATTGCGAACCCAAATAATCCAACAGGCACATGGTTTGAAGAAGCTGAATTTGAAGCGTTCATGCAAAAAGTACCTGCAAATGTGATCGTGGTTTTAGATGAAGCCTATGTGGAATATTTTCCAGAAAACTTCAATAGCTTGAAATTCTTAGATCAATACGCAAACTTAATCGTTAGCCGTACCATGTCAAAATGCTATGGCTTGGCTGCGCTACGTGTTGGTTTTGCTTTGGCTTCAGTTGAAGTGACGGATTTCCTTAATCGTATTCGTCAACCATTTAACGTAAACCATCTTGCGATGGTGGCTGCTGTTGCGGCACTCAAAGATGAAGCGTTTATTGAAAAATCACGTGTAGTCAATAAAGCGGGTATGGCGCAACTTGAGTCTGGTTTTAATGCTCTAGGTTTAGCGTATGTGCCTTCACGTGCGAACTTCATTTTAGTAAATGTAAAAGCAGATCCTGCACAGACTTTCAATGCTTTATTAAAAGAAGGTGTGATTGTTCGTCCAGTTGGTATCCCTGAGCATTTACGTGTATCAATTGGGACTGAAGCTGAAAATGCTAAATTCTTAGCTGCCTTGGCTAAAGTTTTGGGCTTAGAGGCTAAAGCTTAAGTCATGTCTGTGCCACTATTTGAAAAAGTTGCTTTTATTGGGCTTGGGCTGATTGGCTCAAGCCTAGCTCGCGTCATGATTGCTGAAGGTTTGGCTAAGGAAATTGTGGCGTCTACGCGTTCACAAAAAACTTTAGAAGATGCAAAAGCTTTAGGACTTATTCAGCAGGGTTATAGCGATCCTGCCGAAGCGGTCAAAGGTGCAGATCTCGTTGTCTTGGCTTTGCCTGTACGTGCGACACAAAAAGTCCTTGAGGCGATCAAACCTTATCTAACCGAACAGACGATTATTACCGATGTTGGAAGTACTAAAGGCAATGTCGTTGATGCAGCGAAAGCGGTCTATGGTGAGCAATTACCTGCTGGTTTTGTACCGGGGCATCCGATTGCGGGGGCTGAACTGACAGGTGTGCATGCTGGTAAAGTGGATTTATTTGCCAATCACAAAGTGATTTTGACACCTTTACCTAGCAGTGCAGATTGGGCTGTAGAGAAACTGATTCAATTGTGGCAAGCTGCCAAAGCGGAAGTGATTTGCATGGATGTGGAAAAACACGATGAAGTGTTGGCCCATACCAGTCATCTTCCGCATTTGATGGCATTTAACTTGGTTGAGCAACTTGCGAACCGAGAAGATAATCTAGATATTTTCCGTTATGCCGCTGGCGGTTTTCGTGATTTCTCACGCATTGCTGCAAGCGACCCACATATGTGGCATGACATCTTTTTTGCCAATAAAAAGGCAATTTTAAATGCGGTAGATGGCTTTGAAAAACAATTGGCTATTCTTCGTAAACTGATTGAAGATGAAAACTCACAAGCGTTGATGGGACTGTTGGGGCATGCACAAGCGGCACGTCAACATTTCAATCACATGCTCGCAAAGAAACCACTGATGGAGAAAAATAAAGTGACGACACAGCAATTCAAAATTTTACCGGGTCCAAAGCAATTCCAAGGTAAATTTACTGTGCCAGGTGATAAATCTGTGTCACATCGCTCTATCATGTTTGGTGCTATTGCAGAAGGCACAACGCATGTCACGGGTTTCCTTGAAGGTGAAGATGCCTTGGCAACCCTCCAAGCATTCCGTGATATGGGAGTGAGTATTGAAGGCCCTAAAAATGGCGAAGTCACCATTCATGGTGTAGGCATGCATGGTTTAAAAGCACCTGCAGGCGCTTTGTATATGGGTAACTCAGGCACTTCAATGCGTTTGCTTTCAGGCATGTTGTCGGCACAGAAGTTTGATTCGGTGATGACGGGTGATGCGTCATTATCAAAACGTCCAATGGAACGTATTGCCAAACCATTACGTGAAATGGGTGCGCAAATTCAAACTACAGGTGAGCGTGGTACGCCGCCCGTGTCTATTTCCGGAAGTCAAAACCTGAAAGGTATTCATTACGACTTACCAATGGCATCTGCACAAGTAAAATCCGGTATTTTGTTGGCTGGTCTTTGGGCGGAAGGTGAAACTGTTGTCACTGAGCCGGAACCAACACGTGACCATTCAGAGCGTATGCTTCGTGCATTTGGTTATGACGTGAAAACAGAAGGCAACCGCATTTCACTTCAAGGTGGCGGCAAGTTAGTCGGTACAGACATTCAAGTACCCTCTGACATTTCATCTGCAGCATTCTTTATGGTGGGTGCAGCGATTACTGAAGGTTCAGATGTCACACTCGAAGCGGTTGGCATTAATCCAACACGTACAGGTGTGATCGAAATTTTAAAACAGATGGGTGCTGACCTGACTGTTGAAAATGAGCGTATCGCTGGTGGTGAGCCGATTGCAGATATTCGTATTCGTGGTTCACGTACACTCAAAGGCATTCATATGCCAGAAGATCAAGTGCCATTAGCGATTGATGAATTCCCAGCGTTATTTATTGCTGCTGCATGTGCAGAGGGTCAAACCATTTTGACTGGTGCAGCTGAACTTCGAGTGAAAGAGTCGGATCGTATTCAAGTGATGGCAGATGGCCTAAAAATTATGGGTATCGATTGTACGCCAACCGAGGACGGCATTATCATTGAAGGTCAAGGCAAAGCGGGTGAGTGGGGTGCAATCTTCACAGGTGGTCAAATCGAATCACATCATGACCACCGTATTGCAATGAGCTTCTCAATGGCAGGTTTACGTACTTCGGGTGAAATTAATATCGTGGGTACAGAAACTGTTGCGACCAGCTTCCCGACATTTACAGAGCTAGCGACTCAAGCCGGTTTAACGATTGTGGTAAGTGAATAAATAATTCACTAAATTTGTATATTTATTCAACAACAGCCAAGCAAATGCTTGGCTGTTTGGTTTTAATTGCTTATGCTAAAACCATACAACAAGAATGTCTTTGGATAGATACATGAGAAAACTACAATTCACCGCGCATAGCGAGTCAAATCGAGTTGAAAGCAGTGCTGATACGCAAACTCAGGTTGCTGAATTATTGGCAAATAAATTAGAGCGTTATGGCTTTCAAACGTTATCGCAAAGTGGTGATCAGATTGCAGTCAGTGTCGATCAACATGAATTGCCACTTTCAGTGACATGTCAGGGGCAGGATGAATCAGGTCGTCTAGTCTGTGAAATTACCTCTTATCCAGATGAAGACCAAGATTGGTTAGACCGTATTACTGAGCAAAGTCTATTGAACCAATTGGCTCAAGCGGTCGAAAACAGTTTAAAAGAAGAAGACTCGTATACTGAGTTTCAATGGAAACAGATGACAAAATGATCTGAAAAATTGAATTAAAAATCATCCATAAAAAAGCAGCATAGCGCTGCTTTTTTGTTTTTAACAGAATGTATTGAACAAGGTTATAGACATTCAATATTGATTGGATTAATGGTTCGATTGCTCTTTTTCACATAGTCACACATTTTTTCTGACTCTTGTTCATTGAGTCCCCAAAACACAATCACACCACGTTGATCAGTCAATTTGCTATCGCTAAGATAAATATAATGGGTGTCATGATAGTTTTTATCAAGCATATCTTTATATTTTTGATCGGTAAAAGATGAACAAGACGAAATTTCAGCTTCTTTACACACCGAGTCACTTGAACAGCGTTGCTTAAAGGTTGAAATCATATTCATGGTGTCAGTGCTGTTGAGTTGGGCTTCACACACTTGGCTGTTGGGAAAGTCATAGACCATCTTTAAGCTAAAATCACGACCATCGACATTCATCTTGTATGACGCAGTCAAATAGGCTTTGGGACCATCATTGGTTGCAACCGTAGATGCAGGCAAATTCGTTGTTGTGGAGGGCGTTGAATTAAAATAATAAACCAAAGCTGCAATGCCTAGACTTAAAATCACAGCAACAATAAATTTCATTTTTCCCTCTAAATTTTATCTTAATTTTTTGGGGTATTATTTCTGTAGTTAGTCATTTAAACAAGTAAATTATTGGTTTTTCGATAAAAAATTGAGGCGTAATCAAAATTAAACGAGCGTCGGCTTAGGTCATTACATGTTGAATAGATAATGATCACCAATGCATTTAAATGATGGATAAATCGAAAAGTGATATAGGTGAATTTATCTGGAATATTTGTTGAATTAAGCAGTCAATAGGCAAAAAAAATGAGCCAGATAAGCTGACTCATTTTTTGTTTTCTAGACTAAAAAGCGTGAAATCGCGATACGAAGCTGTTTTAGATAACCCGTAAAAAAGTGGTTTGCACCGGGTAAAACCGTGATTAAATGGCGCTGTGGTTTGGCCCACTGAATCAAGTCAGATAACAGTGTGACATTATCTTCTTCACCATGAATAAATAAAATATCACCTTTAATATGCGGAGTCACATAGTGACGCACACCTGCAACTGTTGTGGTTGGTAGGCCACATAAAATAGTTTGTACAGGCTGCAATTCTACTGGCAATAGGGCATAGCATTTAGTCATGACATTTGCACCAAAACTAAAACCGCCTGCATAAAATGGCAGGTTCGGATGTTGGTTACGAGCAAATTCAATGACTTGCATAGTGTCTTTAGTTTCACCATTGCCTTCGTCATGTATTCCTGCACTTTGGCCAGAACCACGGAAACTTGGGCGATAAACAACATAGCCACGTTCTAAGAACATTTGCGCTAAAAGCACAGGGACTTTGTGCTGTGGTGTACCACCTTGCAATGGGTGAGGGTGTGTAACTACCGCGAATCCTTTCACTTCACCCTGTGGATAATCAACAAAAATTTCAAGTTGACCCATCGGCCCTTGAATGAACAGTTGTTCTGACATAATGACTAAAATGTGAAAGCGGGAGAGTCTATAGTTTACAGATTAATATTATCTAAAACACAGATTGGATTTGAAAATACTCTACTGTTATAGTTTGTTTAATTAAAAATTAATCAGGATGTTTATGCTCGCTTTAATTTCTCCAGCAAAAACTTTAGATTACGAAACCGCTTTACCGACTGAAAAATTCACTCAACCACGGCTATTAGATCATTCTGAAGAATTGATCTCAGTCGCACGTAAATTGTCGGCAAGTGAAATTTCAAGCTTGATGAGTGTCAGTGAGAAAATTGCGACTTTAAATGTTGAGCGCTTCCGAGATTGGCAGCCTGATTTTGATTTTGCCAATGCACGTCAAGCAATCTTTGCCTTTAAAGGTGATGTGTATACGGGTTTAGATGCTTATCAACTTGCAAACACAGACCTTCAATACGCACAAACCCATTTGCGTATGCTCTCGGGTCTCTACGGTTTATTGCGTCCACTGGATTTAATGATGCCATATCGTTTAGAGATGGGGATCAAGTTGCAAAACCCACGTGGACATAACTTGTACGAGTTTTGGGATAATACAATCACCAATCTCATCAATGACGATTTGGAAAAAGCCGGCTCTGAACTTTTGGTCAACATCGCTTCAGATGAATACTATAAGTCGGTCAAAGAATCAAAAATTAAAGCCGAAATCATCAAACCTGTTTTTCTGGATCAAAAGAACGGCAAATATAAAGTCATCAGCTTCTATGCCAAAAAAGCACGTGGCCTAATGGCGCGTTATTTGTTGGAAAATAAAATTGAACGTATTGAAGATATCAAGTCGTTCAATACCGATGGTTATTATTTCGATGCAGAGAGTAGCTTAAAGGGCGAATTGGTCTTTAAGCGAGACGAACAACAAGCCGCTTAATTTCGAAATTGAAAAACTTAGACCGAAAAGAATATGAATAGCCGCTGCTTAGAACTCAGCGGCTTTTTTTATCTTCTTCATTCGAGATGTAATGGTGGGTCTGTGAAATTGATCGTGCTTTAAATTTCGCAGGTGAAATGATCTATGATTTGAGGCTTTTTGCGGAAAAGGCTTCGAAAAAACATTCAGTTATTATCTTGTCTATCAGTCTAAAATATATTACAAAGTTAACATTGATCGAACAAATAGCTTATTAAATGACTTAATAAGATATAAAATTGTGAAATACATCACTTTTTTGTTTAAGTTTTTTGTTATTATAGCTAAATATTTAAACATGAATAAAATTTTGTTATGAAAAAAATACTGATACCAATTTTTATACTCAGCATTGTGTTTTTAGGGTTTAGTGTTTATAAGAATGCAGAGTTAAAGCGACAGCAAGAAATTAATCAGGTGTTCAATGATGATTTGAGCGCATCACCTTATATGCGCTAAAAAAAATCAATCTTGCTGCTTTTGCATTGAGCTCAAGCATGGTCTTGAAGTGTTCGTTTAAATATTGATATTTTATTTTTATATATAATAATTTGAAACTTTATAAAGAAAACAATGTCTTAAATTTACTAAATTGAAAAGCGATGAAAATGTGGAAACATTAAAAAATCAATGTGTTATAATTTGCCGAAATTAATTTGATCAGTATTTATTGATATTAAATACGAATTAAATGACATAAATAGAGGAGCTGCATAGGTTTATGCAGCTTTTTTGTTTGCAAATTTCAACATTTGTACCGTGTTGTATGTTGTTGAAAATAGGATTTTTTAAAGCCTACAATCTGCCGAATTGGCATATTCGTTGCTTAGGCATACACAAAATTAATGATGAATACATGACATGATTAATTTTGTGGAATGCTTATATGCATAAAGTTTACTTCATAGGGGCTAGGTCATGACGACTCCTAATCCATCTTCCGAGAACATGCTTGAACGTCTGTTTAAACTGAGCGAAAACAAAACCAGTTTCAAAACAGAAGTCATTGCAGGTGTAACTACTTTCTTGACAATGTGTTACATCATTATTGTCAATCCAATGATTTTGTCCGAAACGGGTATGGATCATGGCGCTGTTTTTGTCGCAACCTGTCTAGCAGCAGCCATTGGCTGTTTGGTGATGGGGCTTGTTGCTAACTATCCAATTGCCTTAGCACCCGGTATGGGCTTAAACGCTTACTTTACCTATTCTGTATGTTTGGGTATGGGCGTGGAATGGCAAACTGCTTTAGCAGCTGTTTTTGTCTCTGGCCTTGTTTTTATCGCTATCAGCATGTTCAAAATCCGTGAAGCGATTGTCAATGCGATTCCAATGTCGCTTAAACTGGCGATCGGCGGCGGTATTGGTTTATTCCTTGCGCTGGTTTCTTTGAAAAATGCCGGCATTATTGTTGATAACCCTGCAACATTGGTTAGTCTGGGTGATTTAAAACAGCCGTCTGTCTTGTTAGCTTTACTTGGCTTCTTGATGGTTGTGGTTATGCATCACTTTAAAGTACGTGGTGCAATCATCATCAGTATTTTGGTGATTACTGCAATTTCAACCCTGCTGGGCTTCAACGAATTTAAAGGTGTTGTAGGTGCTATTCCTTCAATCGCTCCAACATTCATGCAAATGAACTTCGAAGGTCTATTCACCGCAAGTTTGATTGGCGTGATCTTTGTATTCTTCTTGGTCGATTTATTTGACTCTACAGGTACATTGGTCGGTGTATCACACCGTGCAGGCTTATTAAAAGATGGTAAATTACCACGTTTGAAGAAAGCATTATTTGCAGACTCATCTGCAATTGTTGCGGGTGCGGCATTGGGTACGTCTTCGACTACGCCTTATATTGAATCATCAGCAGGTGTTGCTGCCGGTGGTCGTACAGGTTTAACTGCAGTTGTAGTTGCTGTATTGTTTATTTTGGCATTGTTCTTAGCACCACTTGCTCAGTCAGTACCAAGTTTTGCAACTGCGCCAGCATTGTTGTTTGTTGGAGTATTGATGATTCAAGGTATCGTTCTTATTGAGTGGGATGATATTACTGAAGCAGTCCCTGCATTCTTGACAATTGTATTTATGCCGTTTACCTATTCAATTGCAGACGGTATTGCAATGGGCTTCATCAGCTATGCATTAGTTAAATTGCTTACAGGTAAGGCGAAAACTGTACCGTATATGGTCTGGATTATTGCTGCACTTTGGGCATTAAAATTTGCTGCATTTGGCGGTTAATACTGTCAAATAGCGAAAGGGTGTAAACTCAGTTTGCACCCTTTTTTATTTTTATGAGGATAAAAGATGGATCAACTTGAGCTGATTCGCGCTTTGCCAAAAGCAGAGCTACATGTGCATATTGAAGGGACATTTGAGCCTGAACTCATGTTTGCAATTGCCCAACGCAACAATATTGCAATTCCTTATCAGTCAGTCAAAGAATTAAAAGAAGCGTATAACTTTCATAATTTACAGTCTTTTTTAGACATTTATTATGCAGGTGCAAATGTACTGATTCATGAGCAAGATTTTTATGATTTAGCATGGGCATATTTAGAAAAATGTGCAGAAGATCATGTGGTTCATACTGAAATGTTCTTCGACCCACAAACTCATACAGATCGTGGCGTTGCTTTTGAAACTGTTTTGAATGGCTTACAACGCGCTTGTAATGATGCCAAAGTAAAACTGGGCATTAGCTCACATCTGATTATGTGTTTCTTACGTCATTTATCTGAAGATGCAGCATTTTCAACTCTAGAACAGGCTTTGCCATATAAAGATCAAATTATTGGTGTCGGTTTAGATTCGAGTGAAGTGGGGCATCCGCCATCAAAATTTGAACGTGTTTTTGCCAAAGCACGTGAAGCAGGTTTTCTTATTGTTGCGCATGCAGGGGAAGAAGGTCCAGCAGAATACGTATGGGAAGCCTTGGATCTACTGAAAGTAAATCGTGTTGACCATGGTGTACGTTCAGAAGAAGATCCTGCTTTGATGCAACGTTTAATTGCAGAAAAAATGCCATTAACAGTTTGCCCGCTGAGTAATTTAAAACTTTGTGTTGTGAATGATATGGCTGATCATAATATTCGCCGACTATTGCAACAAGGTGTGCATGTGACCGTCAATTCAGATGATCCATCTTATTTTGGTGGCTATATGAATGATAACTTTATTGCGATCACCAAAGCACTTGATTTAAGCAATGCAGAGTTAAAGCAACTGGCAATTAACTCTTTTGAAGCATCATTTATTTCAGATGCGGAAAAACAAACTTGGATTAAAAAGATTGAAGCGTTGAATTAATAATCAGCGTATAATCTCAGGCAGTGAATATTCACTGCCTTTTTTATGTTTAAATCATGCTTTTCTCTCATTCAAATCGCTCTATATTTGCCTCATCGATTACATTTTTAGCCGCAGTATTGATTTCATCCGCTGCTAGTGCAGATAAATCAAGTTTAAGTCAGCGTATGCTAAAGCCCGTGATTGAATATCAATGCTCGCAAGAGTTAAATAGTTCTAAAATTTGGAAAGGTGCTGCGTTGTTTATGAGTGCTCAACAGAAAAAAGACAATCAAGCTGCGATTTGTCAGTGCGTGAGTGAGCATGCTATGGATGATATCGGTGCGAAAGATCTGATGACTGCTGCAGTGAATGAAACTGAAAAGAATAAACTGATTTCTAAAGCTGTTTTGAATAGTATGCGAGGTTGTGCTCAGCAAGTACTGAATTAAAAGATAATGCTTAAAATAAAAGCCACATGATGTGGCTTTTATTTTGTCTCTATTTAAGTTTTGGTTGTTGTGTCATGCTTTTGAGCACATGGTCTTTATCTATAAAATGATGTTTCAGCGCTGCCAAAATATGACCCACTAAGAGAAAGCCTGCTGCCCAAGAAATCCAAATATGTAATGGTTTCACGATGGCTAATAATTCAGAATTATCTTGTACCAAGCGTGGTATTTCAAACAAATACAATACGGGAGCAGGGTGACCTGCACTCCAACTGAATAAGCAACCTGTGATCGGCAAAGCCAGTAGTACAAAATACAGTGCTAAATGACCCAAATGTGCCAAGGTTTTAATGCCGGAGGACATGTTGTCAGGTAAATCTGGAGCGGGGTGGGTATAGCGCCAAAAGATTCGTATCACCACCAGAAAAATAATCGTAGTCGCAATATTTTTATGGAGGGTAATGACTTGCCCTTTAAAGCTGCCATCGACGTCATAACTCAGAAAATTACCACTATAAAAGCCAATTAACCATGCCACGATGAATATGATCGCCATCAGCCAATGTAAGACCTGAGCTGTTCGAGTGTAGTATTGTGTGTTATTGCTCATGTTGATTATTTAAGCGTCTAATCTTATGCAGATTCTAATACAGACCACAAAAATATGCGTCGTTTAAAATCGGGACACTGTGTTGTGAATATGCAACACAGGCTTTGATGATTAACTACACAACTACCGAATTTATTTTAAATAGTCATATCAGATGGTGTGTGATTTGGGGCACAATATGCGCGTTAATTAACAGAACAAAGGAAATATTCGTGAAAAAATTAGTTGCTGTTCTAGCGCCATTAGCGCTTGTACTTTCTGCATGTGCTGCGACTGGTACAACAGGTACAAGTACATCTACAGGTACAACTTCAGCAAACAGCTTGGCAATGATGGCTGTTAAAGTAGGTGTTCAAGCAAAATGCGTGACTGAGCTAAATAACAACAGCTACTGGAAAACAGGTTCAAAACTATTAACAGAAACTCAAAAATCTGAACTACAAACTGAAGTGTGTTCATGTGTAGGCGAGAAAGCGACAACTAGCGTGACTGCAACGGATTTGGTTGTAGCAGCAATGGATAAAACTTCACAAGCAAATCTTGCGGCTAAAATTGTGACAAATACTTTAAATGCTTGCGTGATCGAAACATTTAAAAACTAAGATTTAGAACAATTTATACGACCCAGACATTGGTATTGCTGAGTATTAGCAAATTCAAATTAAGGGTCGTATTTTATTTTGAGTGAGAGATATATGAAAATTGCTGGTGCAGATGAAGCGGGTCGCGGTCCATTGGTGGGTTCGGTTGTTGCGGCAGCTGTCATTTTAGATCCAAATAACCCGATTGAGGGTTTAAACGATTCTAAAAAACTCACTGAAAAAAAACGTGAAAAGTTATTTATTGAGATTCAAGAAAAAGCCTTGGCTTGGGCGATTGCTGAAAGTTCTGCACAAGAAATTGATGAGATCAATATTTTGCAAGCATCGTTACTTGCGATGCGTCGTGCAGTGGAAAAACTCAATGTACAGCCAGAACACGTGTTGGTCGATGGTAATAAAGTCCCAACCGGTTTAGCAATGAGCTGTGATGCAATCGTGGGCGGTGATGCGATTCATCCAGAGATTTCGGCTGCGAGTATTTTGGCAAAAGTGACTCGAGACCACGAAATGGTTGAACTGGATGCAAAATATCCACAGTATGGTTTTGCGAAACACAAGGGCTATCCAACCAAAGCGCACTTCGAAGCGATTGCACAGTATGGGGTGATTGATGAACATCGCCGCAGTTTTGGCCCCGTACGTAAAGTTCTAGAAGGGCAGTAATTAAGCTCAGTTGAACTTATATAGTAAACGCATGTTCTAGATAAATTTAAAGCGGCCTAATGAGCCGCTTTATCATTTAACAACTTAAATCTTAGCGATTATAGTTGTTTTGTGAATAATCAGTTTCTTCAAAAGATGGCTGATATTCTTGATCAATGTTTTGGAGATGTTCGTGCATTGCGCGTTCATGTTGAATTCGTTGGTAAATTTCTTCACGATGAACAGATACTTCTTTTGGAGCATTCACGCCAATACGAACCTGATTACCTTTAACACCAAGTACAGTCACGCTAACTTGGTCTCCAATCATTAATGTTTCTCCGACACGACGAGTCAGAATCAGCATGTTTCTCTCCTTGCAAAATGCAAAACCTGCAAATGATCTGTTATGTAAAATTCATAACTTGTAAAAGCAAAAAATTTAGCAGTGCATCTGAAACAATCATTGTGACAGTCGCAAACTGAGTAAATTTTAAAATCCTCAGGTTTAATATAACAGAGCCACTATAAAAAAAACTATAGTGGCTCTGAATTTTTACGATGTTTTTCAAAATCTGTCTAACAATGACAAATTTTGACACACAGCAAGGTTAATTAAGCACGTGCGCTTGATTCACCTGTTTCACGGTCTAGACCGAATGCAGTGTGTAGAGCACGTACAGCAAGCTCTAAGTATTTCTCATCAATAATCACTGAAATTTTGATTTCAGAAGTCGAAATCATCAAAATATTAATGCCTTCTTTTGCAAGAGCAGTAAACATTTTGCTTGCAACACCTGCGTGTGAGCGCATACCAACACCAACAATCGATACTTTTACGATGTCTGCGCGAGTTGCAACTTCACGTGCACCAATTTCTTGTGCAGTCGCTTCAAGAATGGCTTTCGCTTTTGATAATTCACTACGGTTAACTGTAAATGTGAAATCAGTTGTGCCGTCTTCTTCAACGTTTTGGATAATCATATCCACTTCAACATTGGCATCACCAATTGGTGAAAGGATGTTTGAAGCGATACCTGGTTTATCCGGTACACCAAGAATAGTTAATTTAGCTTCATCACGGTTGAACGCGATACCTGAGATGATTGGTTGTTCCATGTTGTCTTCCGCTTCAGTGGTGATTAGTGTCCCGACGTTTTGTTTAAAGTTTTCGTCGAATGCGCCATCATCGTCATTATCAAAACTTGATAATACGCGTAAAGGCACTTGGTATTTACCGGCAAATTCTACAGAACGAATTTGAAGGACTTTAGAACCAAGTGATGCCATTTCAAGCATTTCTTCAAAAGAAATACGATCAACTTTTTTCGCTTTTGGAGCGACACGAGGGTCAGTGGTGTAAACACCATCAACGTCTGTGTAAATCTGACATTCATCAGCTTTAAGTGCGGCGGCCAATGCAACACCCGAAGTGTCAGAACCACCACGACCTAGAGTCGTAGTGTTACCTTCGGCATCAAAGCCTTGGAAACCTGCCACTACAATGACACGTCCAGCGTCAAGGTTTGAAGTCAATACATCCGTATCAATCGCTTCAATACGCGCCTTGGTAAATGCGCTGTCGGTTTTAATACCGACTTGACGGCCTGTAAGTGATTTAGCTTCAACACCAATAGAGTTAAGTGCCATTGCTAACATAGAAATCGTTACCTGTTCACCCGTAGACACCATTTGGTCTAATTCGCGTGGATCAGGGGTTTCGGTAATGGCTTTCGCTAAAGCAAGTAGACGATTGGTTTCGCCACTCATTGCAGATACAACAACCACAACTTTGTGACCGTGATCATGCCAACGCTTTACACGACGAGCAACATTTAAAATGCGCTCTGGAGTACCCATTGAGGTACCGCCATATTTTTGAACGATTAATGCCATAACTATCCTTACCAAGTAAATAAGTCTAAAGACTTAAAGCACTTACACATATTTTAAGACCGCACTTGAGCGCGATTTTAATATACCACGTAGCTCATGAACTCCAAGTTAGGAGGAGTTCAAATAGATACTTTGTGTCTGCAGGGGATTCACATGAACCCAGCCTTTTAGACTCCATTTTCATCATTTAGCCAGAGGTTGAATATTGGTTTCAACATGATGATTGAGTTTGCGCTTTCACGCATCAACAGTGTTTAAGCAGGATCCAGCATTAAAAAACACACTGCTTAAACCTGTTGATTTGCTCAAAGGAGGTGAGTCACTTTGAGCTATAGGACTTTTGGTCTTATTTTGCAGCTAACCATGCAACGAGGTCAGTCATTACTGCTTCAAGTTTGTCGCTATAAGGCGCACCACCTTGAGCCATATCAGGTTTACCACCACCTTTACCACCAAGCTCTTGACCAAGGTGTTTGATGATGTCACCTGCTTTTACAGCAGCAGTGTATTCTTTAGCAACCGAAGCAATCAGGCTCACTTTGTCGGCATCAACCGCTGCGATCACGATCACAGCATTGTCTAACTTAGATTTCACACCATCGTGCAAGTTGCGAAGTGATTTCGCATCTACACCTTGAACGGTAGTGATTAATGTTTTGCGGCCAGCAATCTCTTGAACTTGACTCAATAACTCAGCGGCTTGGAAGCTTGCTAATTTTTGGTTCAATTGTTCAATTTGTTTTTGCAGGCTAGACGCAGTGTGAGATAAAGCTTCAACTTTTTCTAAAGTTTGATCTTTTTGCGCTTTCAGCAAGTCATTAATTGCATGAATGTCACGATCAGCTTTTTGCGCAGCTTCAACAGCTTTAGTGCCTGTAACGGCTTCAATACGGCGTACGCCTGCAGCAACACCGCCTTCAGAAGTGATCTTGAATAGGCCGATGTCGCCTGTGCGTTTTACGTGAATACCACCACAAAGCTCGATAGAGAAATTTTTCTCATCTTTGGTTGTACCCATTGAAAGTACACGTACTTCGTCACCGTATTTCTCACCGAACAACATCATCGCGCCTTTTTCTTTAGCAGCATCGATGTCTAAAAGTTCAGTTGAAACAGCCGTATTGGCAATCACTTCGGCATTGACAATGCGTTCAATTTCTTGAAGCTGTTCAAATGAAACAGGTTGATCATTGGCAAAGTCAAAACGTAAAAGTTCGCTGGCAACCAATGAACCTTTTTGCTGTACATGCGTACCCAAAACTTGGCGCAGCGCTGCATGCAACAGGTGAGTCGCAGAGTGGTTGCGTGAAGTTGCTTCACGGATATCCGCCTTAACAATCGCTTCAACCGCTTGAGCCGCTTTTAAGTTACCCATGGTCACGATGCCTTGGTGTACAAAAGCGCCGCCAGATTTTTTGGTGTCTTGAACTTCAAAAATACCAGTTTCGTTTTTGAAGATACCTGTATCGCCAACTTGACCGCCACTTTCTGCATAGAAAGGAGTTTGGTTTAGAACGATTAGTGCTTCGTCACCTTCAAAAACTTCATCAACTTGTTCGCCGTCTTTGTAGATTGCAACAATTTGACCTTGGCCTTGAGTTGCGTCATAGCCGTCAAATTGAGTCTCGCCTTCAACTTTCACAATTGAGTTGTAGTCGACAGCAAATTTACCAGCATCACGCGCACGTTGACGTTGAGCCGCCATTTCAACTTCGAAACCAGCTTCGTCAATGGTTAAATCACGTTCACGTGCAATGTCTGCTGTTAAGTCAGTCGGGAAGCCGTAAGTATCGTAAAGTTTAAATACAGTTTCGCCCGGAATCACTGAACCTTTAAGTTGAGCCAATTCGCCTTCAAGCAATTTCAAGCCTTGCTCGAGTGTTTTAGCAAATTGCTCTTCTTCTTTAAGAAGTTGTGCTTCGATACGTGCCTGGTTAGCAGCAAGTTCAGGATAAGCAGCACCCATCACTTCGATTAACGGCTGCAACATTTTGTAGAAGAATGAACCAGTCGCACCCAGTTTGTTACCGTGACGTACGGCACGACGGATAATACGGCGCAGTACATAACCACGGCCTTCATTAGAAGGGTTTACACCATCTGCAATCAGGAAGCAGCATGAGCGTGCATGGTCAGCAACCACTTTAAGAGAAGCAGGGTATTCAACTGGCTTGTTTGCAGCTTTTGCAGCAGCTTCAATTTCAGTGGTATCCAGGCCAATGATTTCAGCAGCAGCTTTTAATAAGTGTTGGAATAGGTCGATTTCGTAGTTCGAGTTTACATGCTGTAAAACTGCAGAAATACGTTCCAAGCCCATACCAGTATCTACAGAAGGTGCTGGAAGAGGGTGTAGTACGCCATCAGCAGTACGGTTAAACTGCATGAATACGTTGTTCCAGATTTCGATGAAACGGTCGCCATCTTCTTCCGGAGTACCTGGTAGGCCACCCCAAATGTGGTCACCATGGTCAAAGAAGATTTCAGAACATGGACCGCAAGGACCTGTATCGCCCATTGCCCAAAAGTTATCTGAAGCGTATTTTTCGCCTTTGTTGTCACCTATACGGATAATTCGTGAAGCGTCTAGACCAATTTCTTTGTTCCAGATATCAAATGCTTCGTCATCTGTATGGTAAACAGTGGCATAAAGTTTATCTTTTGGCAGACCTAACCATTTTTCATTGGTTAAGAAATCCCAAGCAAATGTGATGGCATCACGTTTGAAGTAGTCACCAAATGAGAAGTTACCCAACATTTCAAAGAACGTGTGGTGACGTGCTGTATAACCAACGTTGTCTAGGTCGTTGTGTTTACCGCCGGCACGGACACATTTTTGTGAAGAAGTTGCACGAACGTAGTCACGTTTTTCAAGACCAAGGAAGCAGTCTTTAAACTGGTTCATACCAGCATTTGTGAACAATAGTGTTGGGTCGTTGGCAGGTACCAGAGAACTCGACGCGACACGTGTATGCCCTTGCGATTCAAAGTAGCTTAAAAAAGCTTCGCGAATTTCAGCTGATGTCATAAAACGAGTACTCACAACCAAGTCTCTCCTAATTTCGATTTGGTAATAGCCTATCAAGCAAGTCTTACAAAATTTTAAAGCTGGCTTGAGATGCTGACATAAAATTTAAAAACGCTAAATTATAACGGAAAAAGGTGTAGCGACCAATGATTTTCAATGAACTATATGACTTTTTATATAATTCATTTGAATTGATTCATTTTCATTATGGTTGTGAAAATTTTGGCAGTTTTTACTCAATGGTACTTTGGTTTATTTATAAATTTAAGATGAAATTTTACTTAAATCCTAAACGCATTTTCAAATTTTAAAGGCGTGAATTAATCAGCTTATAAGTCAGGATCTGTCTTTTTTATGTGTTGAATGGGGTATTCCTTGCCATTAAATTTGAGCTGATAACGACCTTGGTCATGTTCAGCGGACGCTTTGCAGTTTTTGTGATTGTAATGGCTGCTAATGCTCGACTCTTTGATTAAGAAAATAGGGAAGCCCTTATGGGTTTGATTGCTGATGTGTAAGGTGCGCTTCAATTCTTCAGTATTCCAGTCATCACAAGCACTTTGTGTACTGCTGTTGTAGTTGGTCATTAGTCCATTTAAGACAGCTAAAATTTTTGAATCAGTTTGAATGGCATAAAGGTAAAGCAATCGTCTTGATGAATGAATACCGCCTATGTGCGATTGTTTTAAAGCAATACCCACCAAGTCCTGATCTTTTGCATAGGGAGTGAGATCAAATTGAACATTATCTAAACGTGTCGTAGGCACAATGCCTTTAGGTGACTTAAATACTTTTAGTACTTGAAATGTGCCTTTATCTATAAGATAAAGCTTTAGATCATAATTGCCCGCATTGTCCTGAATCACGTCAGTCGCATTACTAGAAAGGGCTAATAATCGACGACTATGCTGAAGTTGAATGCAGTCCTGAAATACAGGTTCATTGGCATTGGAGGAATTATCGTCTGAGAATAGGCGTTGTAATTTTTGTATCTCCGCTGATGAACAGTGTTGATATATTTGCGCTGTAGTCTCGGTTGAACCTAATAAAAATATCAAAAATATTGAGATGGAAGCGTAAAAGAGCTTTGTAGGTTTAAGCTTTTGCCAGAACAAATAAAATGGTTGTAGTGTTTGCTTCATCATTGTGATTTATAGTCTATAGAATATTTTTCTTCATTATAAAGTCGAAAAGCTATTTTGAATATTTTCACTCAACACCCATTTTAATAAGTATTAAGAGAATTAATGATTACGAATTATTGTTGAAATCCTTTAATATATAAGCGCTTTATAACTGTTTCAAAATGAAGGGTAAGTCATGCAGCGAGTGGCAATTAATGGATTTGGTCGAATCGGACGCAATGTATTACGCGCTTGGTTTGAAAATCCAAAAGAATTTCATTATGAAATTGTTGCCATAAATGATGTCGCTGATGTGGAAACCATGGTGCATTTGTTTAAATATGACACCACGCATGGTCGTTTTGCAGGCCAAGTCGAAATTCTTGAACAAGATGGCGCTATTTTTCTAGATATCTCTTGTGCTCAAGCGCATCTCAAAGTGCAAGTTTTAAATGAAGCACAGCCGAGTCTTTTGCCTTGGCAGCAACTGAATGTCGATGTGGTACTCGAATGTACAGGTTTATTTCGATCAAGAGAGGCAGCCACACAGCATATTGGTGCAGGTGCCAAACGTGTGATTATTGGTGCTGCGCCGTTTGACAGTGTTGATGCTGCGATTGTGTATGGTGTTAATCATCATGAAGTCAAAGCGACGGATCAAATTATTTCGAGTGTGTCGTGTACCACGCAGGCTTTGGTGCCTTTAGTCAAAATTATTGATGATGCCTTTGGTATAGACACAGCACTCATGACAGAAATTCATGCTGTGACTGCGGATCAGTCTGTATTGGATCATGCACATCGTGACTTACGTCGTGCGCGAGCTTCAGGTCAAAATATTATTCCAACGACCTCTTCAGCTCTGGGTGCGTTGAAACGGGTCATGCCGAAAATGGAAGATCGAATCGATGGCTATTCGATTCGTGTGCCGACTATCAATGTTGCTGCAATCGATTTAAGTTTTGTGTCTCAATCAGTTATCACCAAGCATGAGTTAAATGCAGTGTTAAGCAAAGCTGCACGTTTTGATTATCATGAAATTATGTCAGTAACCGATGAGCCCTTGGTCTCAAGTGATTTTAATCATTCACCTTATTCATTGATTGTCGATTTGAATCAAACCATGGTGGTAGGAAAGCAAGCAAAAGTTTTCGCATGGTATGACAATGAATGGGGCTATGCGAACCGCTTGCTCGATTTATGTGAAAGTTTTCACTCTTTATAAAAATTCAAACTTATCCAATATAGAAAACATCTACTAGCTTGTAGGTGTTTTTTTATTTTTTAAAATTAGATGAAAAATCATGCGTAATGACGTTGATGTATCTCGAAAATATTGAAAAACTTTAAAAAATATTCAAGCACAGCCGATTTATTGTTTAAGATGAAAGTCAAAGAAATATATAAAGAGTATTGAGCATGATGTTGATGTTACTTTGGGGATTTATTTTATTATTGGCGCTGGCGGTTATATTTTTAATTTGGCTACAGTTTAATCGTGACGTATCGCAATCTACCGCGCATGAAACCTTGCCACTCGAGGAAAAAGTGGTGCATCTAGAAGCCAACCTGAAAAAGACCTTGGAAATTATGCAAGACCTTGCAAAGAAAATGCATATCCAGCAAGAAGTATTAGATCAAACCACTCACAAATTACAGCAAGTTGAATTGCAAAATGCAGAATTGGTGAACATTTTGGCAAAAGTTGTCAAAACCGATCAAAGCTAATCGAAAGATAAAGAAGACTGCCCATAGCTCGATATCTGCATGAAGCATGTAATCTCAAGGTATGGGTATTTTTTTATCCAATAAGATGATTCTCAATATTTATTGTCATTGGGTTCAAATCGTAGTTCACGCGTTTTTCAACATATGATCGTATGGGACTAAATCAAAATTTGTCTTAACACGGCTGCTGAAAGCATGCTAATCACAACGGTAGGCAATAATGAAAAACGTGATGCTGCAAATAGGGTAATGGCCATCACGATCAAATCAGCAGGATTATCTTTAACAAAATAAGGCGCGATCACTGAGATCAACACACAGCCGGGAACAACTTCCATAATTTGACGTTGTTTGTTGGTGAGGCTACGGTTTTTCAGTAACACATAACCCAAGATACGGGTCAGGTAAGTGGTTAAGGCAATAAATAGAATCGCGATCAGGGTGCTAGAGTGGATCATACATCATCTCCAATTAGGAAAAATGCAGAAGCAATACCCGTAACTGCGCCAATCGGAACATACCAGCCCGCAGGGAGATACAAATAAGCCAGAGATGCGGCAATCAAACTGACCAGCCATGGACGTGCCGCTTTAAAGCCTTTCCACATGCCACGTAGTAAAACAAGAAATACAGCAGGGAAGGCCATATCAAAACCAAGTCGACTAATATCGCCAAGTATCGGTCCGATCATTGCTCCTAAAGTGGTAAAGCCGACCCACATCAAATATAGAGCACAGCATAAGCCTGCATAGAACATTAAACTAAAGGCGCGCTGAATTCCCAAAGCATTAGATTTTTTTTGCGCATCGGCCAAACCTACGGCCCAACTTTCATCGCACATAAAAAATAAAGCGGTATAAACCGTGCGATTCGGGAGATGTCGTAAATACGGGACAAGGCTCGCCCCCATTAATAGGTGCCGACTATTCACTAAAAACGTAATAAACATCAGCATGAGAATATTAGGGGGATTGGTCCAAACTTGCAAAATGGCAAATTCAGAACCACCTGCAAAGTTAAGACCAGTCAAAAGCGGAACTTCTAAACTAGAAAAGCCTTTATGTGTTGCCTGAGCACCCAGAACTAATGCAAAAGGAATAATGCCCAGCAGCATTGGAATAGATGTTTTTAGACCTCGTTTAAACTCAATAGAATGCTCTGAATGGGTATGATTGAGTGTACTTTGTCTAAACATCAACATGACGTTTTCCATGAAGCGAGATCGAAAGCAATATTTTATGGATATCTGAGCAGCATTTGGCAGCTGTTTTGTGAAAGATTGCTTTTATTGTGCAATGAAATTGCTAAAATAAAGATTATTGTGAAATTTAGTGCCTTTATTGATGGATCAGATAGATAAACGCATTTTGCAAGCATTACAGCAAAATGGAAAACTACAAAATAATGAATTGGCCCAACTTGTTGGTTTATCGCCTTCGCCATGTTTGAGACGGGTCAAGCAACTAGAAGATGAAGGCTATATTGAAAAATATGTCGCCTTACTGAACCAGTCAAAATTGAATTTAAGTTTAACGGTATTTGCTCGGATTTGGCTAAAAGGTCAAGATGCAAAAACCGTGAATGATTTTGTTGCAGCGATTCAAACGATGCCTGAAGTGGTTGAATGTCAACTCATGGCAGGGGATTGTGACTTTTTCTTACGTATCGTCGTGGCAGATTTAGAAGCCTATCGAAAGTTTCAGATTCATCATTTAACGCAGATCGCCAGTGTGCAAAATGTAAAAACAGAGATACCGTTACAGGCTGTTAAACAAACTACAGCACTTCCTTTGGATTGATGTTCGAGTCTTAAATTAAGTTATTGAGCCTGATCATATTTATAACTTTGTTTAAAACTTCATCTATAGAAAGTAGGACGCTTATTATTTTTTATCAAATGGTTAAAAAATGTCGTTCACAGAATTTTAAAATATAAGCATAAACATAGATTTAGTTGTAAAAATTAAAGCTGTTGATGAAGTAATGAATGCTGAAGCATCTTTTATGAAAAAGTCGTGTGCAAGCGTAAAACTATCGTGCTAAACTAGGAGAAATCGGGTGTGCTCCCGATTTTTTTATGCGGATTTGTTCCGCGCTGACAAGAATTTAGGTTTACAACATGCCCATTTCAGAGACATGGTTATTACCTGATGGTGTAGCTGATGTACTGCCAGAACAGGCGCAAGTGATTGAATCTTTGCGTCGTGAAGCATTAGATTTCCTCGCATCTCGAGGTTATCAGTTGGTGTACACGCCATTCATTGAATACATCGAATCTCTATCTTCTCTTTCAGAATCGAATCAAGATTTAGACTTAGCCACTTTTAAAGTGATCGACCAACTTTCAGGTCGTTTGCTTGGTGTGCGTGCCGATATGACACCACAAGTGGCTCGTATTGATGCGCATGTACATCCTGTCGAAGGTGTAGCTCGTTATTGCTACGCTGGTACAGTACTACATACTAAGCCACAGGGTTTTAATACCACACGTGCACCTTTACAGTTAGGTGCAGAATTATTTGGTTCAGACAGCATTGATGCTGACGTTGAACTGATTGATGTCATGATCAACTTGCTTGCTAAAGCAGGTCATGCAGATGGTATCCATCTTGATTTAGGGCATGTCGGTTTATTCCGCAGCATGGTAAAACAAGCTGGCTTGAGTAAAGCGGTTGAACGTCAGTTATCTGACTTGTATCAACGTAAAGCGCTACCTGAACTTGCTGAATTCACACAAAGCATTCCAAATGGTGCTGACTTCTATACATTAGGTCGTTTTGCAAGTGACTTAGATGCATTGCAAGCCAATTTAACGGCTGATGTATTGGCAAATGAAGCATTTAAACTGGCTTTTGATGCAGTGAAATCGACTCAAGCGGCAATCCAAGCCCGTTGGCCTGATCTACACATTGGTATCGATGTGGTTGAACTTCGTTCATATCACTATCACACTGGTTTAATGTATGCCGTATATGCGCCAAACCGTGCTGCGCCATTGGCTCAAGGCGGTCGCTATGACGGTATTGGTGAACACTTCGGCCGTGCGCGTCCAGCAACAGGTTTCTCTTGTGACTTATATGCATTAACTGCAGGTCAAGTTCAGAAAAGCCAAGTTTTGGTTGCACCAAAAGGCATCGAAGCAGATTTATTAAAGGCAATTGAGGCAGCACGTACCGAAGGGTTCAGTGTGGTTCAATTGTTAGGTAATGATGATTTAAGCTCTGCACCATATGCAACGCACCAGTTGGTGAATGCAAATGGCGAGTGGACAATCAAACAAATTTAATCGCGGATGTGCCTGCGGGCACACACGTTTTTTCCAATTTTAACAGCATGATGCAATGAGGCTATTATGGGCAAGAATGTTGTGGTACTTGGTACCCAATGGGGCGACGAAGGTAAAGGTAAGATCGTCGACCTGCTCACAGATCAAGCGGCTGCGGTAGTTCGCTATCAAGGCGGACACAACGCAGGTCATACACTTGTGGTTGGTGGTAAGAAAACTGTATTACACCTCATTCCATCTGGTATTTTACGTGACAACGTATTGTGCTTAATTGGTAATGGTGTTGTTTTATCACCTGAAGCTTTAATCCATGAAATGGAAGTTTTAGAAAAAGAAGGCGTGCCTGTACGTGAACGTCTACGTATTTCTCCAAACTGTCCGTTGATCCTTCCACACCATATCGCACTTGACCAAGCACGTGAGAAAAAACGTGGCAATGCGAAAATTGGTACTACAGGTCGTGGTATCGGTCCTGCATACGAAGACAAAGTGGCTCGTCGTGCAATCCGTGTTGCTGACTTGGTTCGTGGTGGTGCTCATCTTAAAGCTCAACTTGAAGAGCTTCTTGAATACCATAACTTCCAATTGACTCAATTCTTCGGTGTTGAAGCCGTTAAAGTTGAAGATGTGATCGCTCTATGTGACGAATGGCGTAAAGTCATCGAACCTATGGTGATGGACGTTACTGGCGAACTTCATGCTTACCGTAAAGCAGGTAAGAAAATCATGTTTGAAGGCGCGCAAGGTTCACTTCTTGACGTTGACCACGGTACATACCCGTATGTGACTTCTTCAAATACAACTGCTGGTGGCGTAAGCTCAGGTTCAGGTCTTGGTCCATTACACCTTGACTATGTATTGGGTATTACTAAAGCGTACACAACTCGTGTAGGTGCTGGTCCGTTCCCAACTGAACTTGTTTATGATGCTGCTAACGATGTTGGTGATGCGATCGGTAAACACTTGGGTACAGTAGGTTCTGAGTTTGGTGCGTCTACTGGCCGTCAACGTCGTTGTGGTTGGTTCGATGCTGAAATTCTACGTCGTTCAGTAGAAGTAAACTCACTTTCTGGTATTTGCTTAACTAAACTAGACGTTCTAGATGGTTTAGAAGAAGTGAAAATCTGTGTAGGTTACGAAGCAGCTGATTCTGGTTGTGTAGGTTCTTCTGATGCGCTTGCATTTGAAACTTTAAAACCGATCTACGAAACTATGCCAGGTTGGTCTGAGTCTACTTTCGGTGCGAAATCATTAGATCAATTGCCACAAGCTGCAATTAACTATGTTAAACGTCTTGAGCAATTGATCGAATGTCCAATCGACATCATTTCAACTGGTCCAGACCGTGATGAAACAATCGTATTACGTCATCCATTCGACGCATAATGTGCTGTTGAATTAAGATGTAAAAAAGCCTCGCGAAAGCGGGGCTTTTTTTATATAGCGAAGAATAAAACTTCAAAAAACGACATGTATTATAAACTGATAATACTTAGTAACATCCGAAGTGCCATTTGATTCAAATAAAAGAATGATACGCGGTAAGGTCATCCGCAAGTGTTTGAGACAGGACAACTTTTAATCAAAAATGTTTTTGCAATACTGTGAATAATTTGACACTAGTGAACGAGTTTTGTCGGTGAGGTGCATTGCACCGCAAGATGGTTTCCTTGCGAAGCACGCTTCTCATTTTGCCAAATGAGAAACAACGTTTCGTAAGAGGTACCTCCAGCCGAAGGCTAATCCCTTTATTTAAACCCTAGATGTAAGACTCCGCCGAATATACTTAAAAGTATTTAAAAAATGTGAAAATATTTTTACGGGGTAACATCAGATATTAAATTTAAATAATGGAAAAATAAAGATTTTGAAAAAAATAAGCATAAAAATATTGAGTCAGTCAATTTTTTGTATATATTTGACACTCTTTATAAATAACTAGAGATCATGATGAATTATAAAAAAACTTTGGCATGCTTTGCCGTAGCAGCTTCTTTATCAGGTTGTACCACGATTGCTGATCTTGCAGGTGCTGATTCTGCATCTTTGAACTTACAAGCAACACAGTCTTATAACGCAATGCTGAAAGACGCTCAGACCAAACAAGTGCTCGATACCAAGTCTGCAACTTATCAAAAAGTAAACCGTGTTTTCTGGAAAATGAAACCATTTGCAGATCAGATGAATCAAACGGGTCAGGCTTTTGATTGGAAAGTTGCCGTGATCAAGTCTAAAGAAATCAATGCCTATGTTGCACCCGGCGGGAAAGTTGTTTTCTATACAGGAATCGTCGAAACCCTCAAACTGACGGATGATGAAGTCGCAGCAATCATGGGTCACGAAATGGTTCATGCCTTAGAGGAACATGCAAAAAATAAAATTGGCGCTTCAGCACTGACCAATCTTGCGGTGAGTATCGGTTCACAATATGTAGGCAATGCTGCAGGCGGCTATGGTGCAACCTTGCTTGATTTGGGTAGTCAATTTGGTGTGGGCTTGCCGTATTCACGTAATTTGGAAAGCCGCGCGGATAAAGGTGGCCTAGTGATGATGGCAAAAGCTGGATATAACCCAGAAGCAGCGATCTCTTTGTGGAAAAAAATGAATGCGAATGACAACAGTGGCAATGATGCACTGAGCAAATTTATGTCTACACACCCAAGCAATAATGATCGTATTGCTGCCATGCAAAAAATGATGCCAGAAGCGCAGCAATTTTATAAAAATGCGACACCTTCGAGTGTACGTCGTTAATATCTGCGGTTTTCAAGACTAAAGTTGCATTTTAGTACGCTACACACTTTGTGTTGAGTTGCTAAAATGCAATTTGAATTAGGAAGAGAAGTGCAGGATGCAAAAGAATATTTCGACCACCATTTTTTATTCTTTATTATTTGCGATGGGGGGAGCACCCACTATTGCTATGATGATCATTCGTGCCCAAACTCAAGATCCACAATTAATTTATCAAGCCCTGATTGGGTTGTCGGTGATTATTGCCTGTATTCTTGTGCCCATAGTTTTGATACAAAATGCTGTCTTATTTTTTAAGCGAAAAAATGTGCAGTTAGAAGAAAAAATTAAGCCATTAATGCATGTGTATTTGGGCTTGAATGTGGTTTGTTTAATCTATTGGTTGGTTCTTCAATTTTCGGCTTAAAAAAATTACATAAATACTATTATAAGTCGCTACAACTTCGTTTTAAGCTCCAAACCATAAGAATATAATATCCATAAATTCACTTATATTTTAATGGTCTGGAGTAGCCTTAATGAAAAAAATAATTTTAACGAGCCTGTGTATGGCCGGTGTAATGACGATTTCGGGCTGTGCGACAGTGGCAGATATGGCAGGAGCGGATACTGCTACATTGAACGCGCAAGCAACACAAAGTTATAACAAAATGGTGACAGATGCGCGTTCTAAAAATCAGCTCGATACCTCTTCGAGTACATATAAGCGCATTAATACTGTATTCCAAAAACTACGTCCTTATGCAGACCAAATGAACCAAACGGGTCAAGCGTTCCAATGGCAATTGGCGGTCATGAAATCTGATCAAGTCAATGCCTTTGTAGCTCCAGGCGGTAAAGTTGTATTTTATACAGGTATCGTCAATAAACTAAATTTAACTGATGCAGAAATTGCAGCGGTTATGGGACATGAAATGGTCCATGCTCTTGAAGAACATGCAAAAAGTAAATTGGGTGCTCAAGCTTTAACGGATCTTGCGCTGAATATTGGTTTAAGTGCCGCAGGCAATAATGTCGGTCAATTGGGCACTGCGGCCGCGCAGTTAGGTAGTCAAATCGGTATAGGGTTACCGTATTCACGTTCTCTAGAAAGCCGTGCTGACCAAGGTGGTTTAATGTTAATGGCACGTGCAGGTTATAACCCACAAGCGGCGATTACACTTTGGGAAAAAATGAACAAGCTTGAAGGTGCGGGAGGTTCATCATTCCTGTCTACGCATCCATCAAACTCACAACGTATTGAAGCGATGCGTAAAAATCTACCAGCAGCGCAGCAGATTTATAACCAACGTCGTTAATTCATAAGAATTAATTATCCGTTTTAAAAAAGCAGGCCGTGGCCTGCTTTTTTGTATTTAATAGTTTGAAAAGTTCTTATATGGCATACCTATATCAGGCGCAATAAAAAAGGCAAAGTAAAAACTTTGCCTTCTTGCACTAGAGATTGGAAGATCTTAGTGGTGGTGACCGCCTGCACCGTGTACGTGACCGTGTTCAAGTTCTTCAGCAGAAGCCTCACGGATTTCAACGATTTCAACTTCGAAAGTTAAATCTTGACCAGCAAGTGGAAAGTTCGCATCAACAAGAACGTTGTCGCCTTCAACCGCTTTAACTGTCACGATTTGAACGCCGTCATCAGTTTGAGCTTGGAATTGCATACCTGGTTGGATGTTGTCCACGCCTTGGAACATTTGAGCAGGAACTTCTTGAACGAGATCAGGATTGTATTCGCCATAACCTTCAGCAGCAGGTACAGTTACAGTGAATTTTTCACCAACTGTTTTGCCTAAAAGAGCTTTTTCAAGACCTGGAATGATGTTACCAGCGCCGTGCAAATATGCTAGTGGCTCACCTTGAGATTGGTCGAGAGTTTCACCCTCTGCATTAGTCAATGTGTAGTGGAAAGAAACCACAGAGTTATTTGCAATAGCAGTCATGTTATTGATCCATTCAATTTTTTAAGGGTTACATCATAAAGTGAAATTGCACTTTTGTAGACTAAATTTATCAAAAAAATGCAATTTTTAAATGTTTATGATGATTTTTTCATTAATCGGGGCAAATCTGTAAATTTCAATGCAATTTAATTTTAGGCGCAATTTTTCGTGTAACAAAATCTTTAGCCGTTAATAGTCCTGCATGTGCGTAGCCGTAAATTGTGGCTTGATGCATTCGATAAAGTGAAACGTACATTGATTTGGCAACAAAGCCTTGAACATTGACCTGACCTAAAAGTTCACCAACCGCTTTATGTTTACTTAATGAGACTAGGGAGCCTTTGTCTGAAAATACGAACATTGGGAGTTGTTGACCACGGATACGCGCCTTTAAACAATCCACGAGAAATGACGCTTGTTGGCTAGCAACTTGAGCGCGTGGGCCGAGGACAGGCTCATCTGCACGCGGTTGGCAATGTGCACAATCACCAAAGGCGAAAATATCTGGGTGTGCCTTAGTTTGTAGTGTTGCATATACACTTAAACGCCCCATGTGGTCTTTTTCAAAGCCTTCAAGTTTAGAAATTACTTTTGGTGTTTTAATGCCTGCCGCCCAAACTTTTAGTTCGGCTTTAATTTTGCTTCCATCATTAAAATAGACATGTTCAGCATCGACTTTTTCCACACGTTTAGAGGTTAAGACCTCAATTTTCATACGTTGTAATTGCTGCTGTGCATGCTCGGCCATTTTTTCAGGGAGTGCAGGCAGAATCCGATCAGCACCTTCAATCAAATTGATCTGTACGCTTTGAGGATGAATTTTATTTAAACCATATTTATAAAAATTATTTTTTGCTTCAACCAATTCTGCTGAAAGTTCAACACCCGTTGCACCTGCGCCAATAATGGCAATTTTCAACTCACGTGCTGTATTACTATTTTGTGCATCCAAATACAACTGTAAGAGATCTTGTTGGAAGATTTCAGCTTGTTGCAGGCTGTCCAAATAGTGACAATGTTCATACACGCCCGGCGTGTTGAAATCGTTGGAAACTGAGCCTAAAGCAAGAACAAGGGTGTCATAACTCAGTTGCAGTTGTTCTTGAGTAGACTCATATTTACCTTGTTGGACTTTGCTAAGCTGAATGGTTTTTTCAGCAGGATTGATATCTTCAAACTTAGCCAAGACAAATTCATAATTATGCTTCGCAGCATGCGCATAATAGTTAATTTCTTCTTCACTAACCGACATTGTACCTGCGGCAATTTCATGTAAGAGGGGTTTCCAGACATGCGTGAGTTTCATATCTACGAGGGTGATGCGTGCTTTCTTTTTTTTCCCGAGTAAATCACCGAGTTGCGTAACCAGTTCTAAACCACCAGCACCACCACCGACAATGACAATATGGTGTAACTTGGAGTCATCAGCGTTATTCATTGAATTACCTATTTTATTATTGTTGAAAAAAAGAAGATGGCACGAGTATGTCATCTTCTTTATTGCACAAATAACGAATTGTCTTACAAGTTACATAATCACATCATTGACCTAAAGGGTAGGTTTTAACTTCTGCTGCATCCGTATTAAAGATGCTAAAAAGGCCTTTGATCCACATCATGAAACGCTCAAAAATATTGGCTTCTTCAATTTGCACGTCATCTTCGATATCAAAGGTATTGATCAGCTGATTATTTTGATAAACAGTAACGGTGGCTAATTTCATTACTTCAGCCAAAGGCGCAGTGAGTTCTTTTTCATTTACTTCAACACTCAGTTTAGTCTGTGTTTC
The DNA here is from genome assembly GCF_013420085.1 of Acinetobacter sp. YH12027. Taxonomy (NCBI): domain Bacteria; kingdom Pseudomonadati; phylum Pseudomonadota; class Gammaproteobacteria; order Moraxellales; family Moraxellaceae; genus Acinetobacter; species Acinetobacter sp. YH12027. The sequence goes on along the minus strand of NZ_VOYW01000019.1, from coordinate 11,956 downwards.
ATGAAGTGGTTCAATGGCTTGAATTTGGCCATTGCCAGTATTTAAAAGAATACGTTGCTGTGTAGGATCAAAAGCTTTTAAATCGATGGCATAAGCTTGATCATAAAGCGAAGTTGTAATCAGCTTAGGTTGTTGAGTTTCCACCTTAAACATTTTCAAGGTTGATTTAACCACAGGTAATTCTGCAATTAATTGCTTATCTTTGATTGCAACTTCATTACGTGTATAGGTATAAGCCAAGTTCATGAGGTTGTGTGCTACTTCTGCACGTTTTAATCCACTTTTTGCCCCTAATACTACAACAATCAAACGACGTTCTGGCGCGTCAGGATTCGCGATCAAACGGTTGGCTGTTAAAGCTAAGTTATAACCTGCAGCTTTAGTAAAACCTGTTTTTAAGCCATCAACGGTGGGATCTTGTTTTAATAAGATATTGGTTGCACGGTGGAAGCGTTGGTTATAACTAAAACTTTGTTGTTTTGAATAATACAAATAGTCAGGTGTGTCAGTCACCAGTGCTTGCCCTAAACGTGCAAGGTCAGCCGCCGATGAATAATGTTCTGGCATGGTAATACCGGCTGGATTTTGAAAATTGGTGTCATTCATGCCCAAAGCTTTAGCTTCTTTGTTCATGCGTTCAATAAATTTTGGAATATCACCAGAAATGCGTTCAGCTAAAGTCACTGCGGCATCATTGGCTGACATGACCACAAGACCTGCTAAAAGCTGATCAACTGAAATTTGTTCACCAGCTTTGAGATACATTTGTGATTCATCCCATTGAACCACTTGTACGACTGGGGTTGCGGTTAAGATTTCATTTTTCTTTAAATGACCTGCTTTAATTTCCTTTAAAGCAATATAAGCCACCATCATTTTGGTAAGTGAAGCAGGGGCACGCTGAACATGGCTATTATGTTCTGCAATCACCTGACCCGACTGAGGGTCTAAAATGGTCCAAGCTTCAGCTTCAACGGTTTCAGGGACAATATTTAAAAGGGCAGCATTTGCTATCGTGGAGCATAGAAAACTAAGCAGCGCGATGAGGTAAATCATGTGTTTCAATGAGGTTCCTTAACCAACCATTCCGTTGGTGGTAAAACGAAAAAATTTTTAGGCATGCTATGCCTTTTTTTTTCTGCTGACTAGTCATAATTGTAGACAATTGCGACAGTTCCGCATTCAGTTGTAAAAAATGTTAATCTAATTGATAAGTTATCTTTTATTTATTTTATATCGCCCATTATGTTGCATTATCAAATCGAATTTGACGATTATCGTCAACATCTAGTCCATGTCACTGCACGTTTCTTGGCAAATCCTACACAGGTACTTTCGCTGCCTACTTGGATTCCCGGAAGTTACTTAATCCGTGAATTTTCGAAGCATATTGAAGCTGTTCGAGCATATGATGAAGATGGGCGTTTGTTACAAATTGAGAAATTTGAAAAAAATAAATGGCGCTTATTCAATACAGATCATGAGTTGATCACGGTTGAATATGATGTATATGCCTTCGATTTATCGGTCCGTGGGGCTTATGTCGATCAAAGCCGTTTATATGTCAATCCAGCTTGCGCATGTTTAGGTTTAGTTGACCAAGAAGATACAGCCATTGAGGTTGAAGTTTTCTTGCCACCCGAGTTAAAGCATTTCCAACTTGCGACTGGATTGAAGTCAAAAAGTTTAGTGAAAGGTCGTTATACCTTATATGCAGATAACTATGCCCAGTTAATTGATGCACCGTTTGAACTGGCGGAACAAACCCATTTTAGTTTTGAAGCCAACGGCATTCCACACGAGTTTGTGGTGTCGGGCAAACATGCCATGAACGCGCAGCGTATGCAGCAAGACATCGAAAAAATTTGTTCGACTGAAATTTCAATGTTTGGTTCGGCACCTTTTAAAGACTATACCTTTATGACCATGGCAACGGCGAATAGCTATGGTGGTTTGGAACATCCAAACAGTACGAGTTTAATTAGCCCACGTGATGATTTACCAAAAGCCAATGAACCTGTAGAGCCTTCGGCAGATTATCAACGTTTCTTAGGTTTATGCAGCCATGAATATTTCCATTCATGGTTAGTAAAATTTATCCGTCCAGAAAACTTTGTGAATTATGATTTGAACAAAGAAGGCTACACTTCTTTGCTTTGGATATTTGAAGGTTTTACATCGTATTATGATGATTTGATTTTATTGCGCAGCGGCGTGATTAATCAGGATTCATATATCAAGCTTTTGAAAGCACAAATTGATCGCTATTTACAAAATCCAGGTCGTGAAATTCAAACTGTTGCTGAGTCAAGCTTTGATGCATGGGTGAAATTCTACCGCCAGGATGAAAACTCAAATAATGCAGGTACCAGTTACTACAACAAAGGCTGCCTCGTGGCGCTGTGTTTAGACCTTGGCTTACGCCTACGTGGTTCAAGTCTTGATGCCTTAATGCGTAAGCTATATGAAAACGCACAAAACGGCATTCAAGTGAATGAACGGACTATTTTCAATTTATGCAATGAATTAACAGGTGATGATTGGTTAGAACAAATCAATCATTTGATTAATACTACGGATGAATTGCCGTTAGATCAGTTGTTCCCTGAGTTTGGCTTCAGCTATACGCTAAAAAATGACAAATCATTGCCATTTGGTCTAAAACTGGCTGATAAGCCTGAAGGTGTGTTGGTTCAGTCTGCTCGCCGTGATGGTGCAGCGGCAAAAGCTGGTTTGTCTGCGAACGATGTGATTATTGCGATTGATGGTCTAAAAGCGACCGTTAAATTGGTAGAAAAATATGCCAAGCAAGACGGAGCTTATAACGTACTGGCATTCCGCCGCGATGAACTGATGAGCTTTGAAGTGAAAGCAGCAAGTTCAGAATTGTCGGAAGTGGAACTTAAAGTTGAAGATCAGGCTAAAGCTGAGAAGTGGTTAAAAGCTTAATTTGATAAGTATTTAATTTTCATGTAAAACCCATACTTAGGTATGGGTTTTTTATTAGTAAAAGATGAATCAAAAAAGTTTAAATTGGGGTATTGCTATTACAGGCATTTGGTTGACTGTAATTATTATTGTTTGGTTTTTTGGAGGTTTAGAATCTCCATCATCTTTAAATGAATTAGGAGATGCTCTTGCAGGCATTTTTGCGCCAATTGCATTCTTTTGGCTGATTATGGGGTATATACAACAAGGTAAACAGTTGGATCAAAATACCAAAGCTTTGGAACAGCAAGAAAGAGCGCTTCAATTGCAAATTGATGAGATGAAGGAGAGCGTTAAACAGCAAGGGTATCTTGCTCAGCTACAGTCAGAACAATTGAGAATGAATCATAATTCATGCCAACCTTACTTAGAATTATGCACTCCAAAATTAGAAATTGTTGATATTAGAGATCTATTAACTAATAAGCCTGAAAAGTTATGCTCATTAATTTTTAGTGTTTATTCGAGAATTAATGAATCAAGAATTGTTTTATTAATGACTTTGGATGACACAATTTATCAGCGTGAAATGAAAATATTAGTTGATGAGTCTATTGAATTTAAATTAAGGCTAGATTGTTTGAATGACACTTATACTAATGATTTTTTATCAGCAAAAATCAATGATTTGGATTTTAAATTTAAGATGAGATTTCAGAATATTTACGGATTAGAAACTGAAAATATTTATTCATATAGAATATTAAGACATGAAACAGGTGAGGTTCAAGTATTAAAGCCATCACTGAGAGATTCGTTAGTAGCAAGTAAAGTTGTATAAATTATGCTTCAAAGATTCATTTTTATTGAAAAAAAGCTCACTGGTGTAAGCTTTTTTCAAACTGATTTTTAAGAAATAATATCAACGTCCGTTACGACCGCGGCCACGTGGGGCTTTAGTATTCGGACGAGTTGTACCATTGGTACGGCGTTTTGGTTTTTCGCTCTCATCCATTTGCCAGATACGTTTTGTACCTGACTTTTTCACGGATCCGTCTTTATTCTTACGAACCATTGGCTTACCACCTGTACCGCCTGGTTTTTTCACATAAGAGCGCGAACGGTAAGGTTCTTCTGCAGGTACATTTTGAAAGTCAGGGTAAAGTAACGGTTCAATTTCTTTGGTTTCACCTGGTTCTAAAGCCAATTGAACTAAATCGATTGCACCAATACGTGTACGAATTAAACGTAAGGTTGGGAAACCCACTGCTGAAGTCATACGACGAACTTGGCGGTTACGGCCTTCACAAATTTGGATTTCAATCCAAGAGGTTGGAATGTTTGCACGGAAACGTACAGGAGGATCACGTTCCCATAACCATTCTGGTTGTTGTACTTTGATCGCTTTGGCTGGCAACGTCATACCGTCTTTCAGCTCAACGCCTTTACGTAATTGCTCAAGTGCTTCTTCTGTGATGTCGCCATCGACTTGCACTAAGTAGGTTTTGAACTTTTTATTTTCAGGGTTGGTAATGTACTGATTTAAACCACCATGATCAGTTAAAAATACCAAACCTTCAGAGTCCATATCTAAACGACCTGCAATACGTAGACTAGGATCGTCCACGAAGTCAGATATGGTCATATGCGCTTCGTCTTTACGGAATTGGGAGAGCACGTCATATGGCTTGTTTAAGATGACGATTTTCATAGGAAATAACTTCTATTAAATACAATAATTCAAATTGGTTAAGATTTATTCAACAGGGAAATGCAGCTATTTCCCATCTAAATCTCAAAAAAGGTAGATTTGCTTTAGAGTATTATGCGTGAAGCGCAATTAAAAGTCTTATCAAACAGCAATTATTTTTTCACTCGCTTCTCAGGGAGGATCATAAAAATGGGTTATCAGAAGATCGTCGTTCCAGTGGATGGGACAAAAATTACAGTAAATTCAGACTTATCATTCAATGTTCCCAATAATCCAATTATTCCGTTTATTGAAGGCGATGGTATAGGTGTTGATATCACGCCCGTGATGAAAACCGTGGTGAATGCCGCAGTACAAAAAGCTTATGGTGGAAAACGTGCCATAGAATGGATGGAAGTCTATTGTGGTGAAAAAGCCAATAAAATTTATGGCACCTATATGCCCGAAGAAACCTTTGAGGCTTTACGCGAATTTGTGGTTTCAATTAAAGGGCCGTTAACGACGCCTGTCGGTGGTGGCATTCGTTCGCTAAATGTTGCACTACGTCAAGAATTAGATCTCTACGTCTGTGTGCGCCCAGTACGTTGGTTTAAGGGCGTTCCTTCACCTGTTCAGCATCCTGAACGTACAGACATGGTGATCTTCCGAGAGAACTCAGAAGATATTTACGCAGGGATCGAATGGAAAGCAGATTCGCCTGAAGCCAAGAAAATGATCAAATTTCTTAAAGAGGAAATGGGCGTCACTAAGATTCGCTTTGAGGAAAATTGCGGTATCGGGATTAAGCCTGTATCTAAAGAAGGTTCTCAGCGTTTGGTACGTAAAGCTATTCAATTCGCCATTGATAATGATAAGCCGAATGTCACTTTGGTGCACAAAGGTAATATCATGAAATATACCGAAGGGGCGTTTAAAGAGTGGGGTTATGAAGTCGCACTTGAGCGCTTTGGTGGTGAATTGCTAGATGGTGGTCCTTGGGTCAAAATAAAAAATCCAAAAACGGGCAAAGAAATCGTGATTAAAGATGCGATCGCGGACGCTTTTTTACAGCAGATTCTCATGCGTCCGACCGATTATTCAGTCATTGCTACCCTAAATTTAAACGGTGACTATATTTCAGATGCTTTAGCGGCTGAAGTTGGCGGCATTGGTATTGCACCGGGTGCTAATATTGGTGGCGCGGTACAAGTTTATGAAGCGACACATGGCACTGCACCTAAATATGCGGGTCAAGACAAAGTAAACCCTGGGTCTATTATTCTGTCTGCAGAAATGATGCTGCGAAATATGGGCTGGACTGAAGCGGCAGATCTAATTATTAAAGGGATCGCAGGTGCCATTGAAGCCAAAACGGTGACCTATGATTTTGAACGACTCATGCAAGGTGCAAAACTATTACGTTGTTCGGAGTTTGGACAAGCCATCATTGAGCATATGGACTGAGTTTATTTGCCAATCTAAGTGTAAAAAATGATAGGTGAAAAAAGGACTGAATGATTTAGTCCTTTTTTAGGACTAAACATTAAAAACACAGAATCATAGCTTCTCAATACAATTCAAAATACAGCAATCAAAAGGTGACTTCACGCAATCAATCAGATGGTCTGGCATGCTTGTCATGTTACTAAAAGTTTAAAACCACACTATTCGAGTGAACTTAAGTAATGCAGAAAATAGAGGGGGATTGATTTCAAATTAATTATTCTCCAGAAATTTTACAATGACGTAATTCGAAACATTTATCGGGTTGGTTCCATGAAAATTAGCGGTACATTGGTTGTTGTCCTTTAGTAGAAGTACACCTAGCAGCAGTACATTGCGATATTTGTGATGAAAAAGGAGAAATGAAATGTCTCGTAAACAGCATCAACAAAACCAACAATCTGATCAACAACAGCAGCAAAATGATCAGCAACAGCAACAGCAACAGCAACAGCAACAAGACCAGAAGAAACAGAAACAACAGCCACATCAACGAAATCAGCGTCAACAACATCATTAATAGGCTAAAGACTTTGTGAGTCAAAGTTCATTTGGTCAAACGATTTTCTAATTGATCGAAATTTAAGTTTTATACGTAGACGAGAAGGAGATGAATTTGTCTAAGAAAACCAAATCACTTAAAAAGGAAATTAAAGCGAGGTTGAACAAAATTTCAAAGCATAATTCTGCTCTGAAAAAATTAAAGAAAAAGCTGAAAAAAGCTTAGCCCATTCACTCTTTATCAAAATGAAAAGACCTATTTATATAGGTCTTTTCTTTGTATGCATGACTTTTGTATGTGTGAATGGTGATGCAGTTGAATGTCTTGTGATTTGCCTAGACGAGATTTTTGCTCAATTTTGCTGTTCGAGTGAACCAAAAGAGTTGCATTGTTCCAATGCAGAGTACGCATGCGGCCAAAATAAATTGCTGTGAATAATCAATACCAATTCGCTGTAAAAAACTAAAGCTTAAACCACCGATCAATTGAATAGATGCAAAGCACAGAGTTGCAATGCTCCAGAGCTTTTTATAGGCGCTACCATAGATTTGCAAAATGGTATAAGAGGTGAGAAAAACCACTGCTGGATTGAGCAAGCCTGTCGCAAAAGAAGATAAAAAAGTAAAAAGTGGATGGATATTAATAATCGCTATAAAAATCGCGAAGACATAACAGCTATATAAAATTTTAAGAGCGCTAATATTTCCCAGTTTTTGTGCTAGGCAGTAAGCAACAAATGCCCCTAAAGCACTCCCTAGACCATATAAAATCCAATTGAAATTGATCCCGATCGGGCTGAGGTGTAGGGTGTGAGTTAAATAGTCAATCCAAAATAATGAATGGGGCACGTAAGCAAAAGCACTGGTGCTATACACGATTAAGAGACAATAGAATATCCCATCAACTTTATGTTCTGCAGCTGAAATCGTGGTGAATGTTGTGAGCTGTGATTTAAAACCTTTTAAAAGCACGCTGAGTAACATACAAATCAGGCTTGAAAAAGAAAATAAAATCAACCAAGCCCACTTTGTCGGCATTTGTTGGATGTAAGGCAAAAATAGCGTTGCCATTAAGACCCCCAAGCCAATACCACTGAAACCAATAAAGTTGATTTTAAAGCGGTCTTGAAGCTGTGAACATTGGGCCACAACACTTGGGGAGAGGATCATTAGTAAGCCGCCGCTGATCCCTGAAATAACGCGCCAAGTGCTATACCAAAGTTCTGAAAAACCTGAAAATGCACAACTGAGTAAACTGAGTGTCCCTGCAATAGCTGCGAGTTGGATATAATTCACCATGCTTTTATTTTGGGGTACTTTCATGGCCCAAAATGCACCGATCAAGTAGCCGAGCAAATTGGCACTGCCTAAGATGCTGGCAAAACTTGGGCTCCAACCAAATGCTTCACGGGTTGAAGGGAGGAGTGCGGTATAGGAAAAACGTAATATCCCGATGCCTAGGCACATGCTTAGACAGAGAAATAGGCTCAGTTTAATTTTGTTAGAGAACATCCTGTACTCATGTATTTTTATGATTGGTTAAAAAATAACATGAATAGGCTATAGAAAAATCAACAGATCTTAAAGTTTTGACTAAGGTCTAAGCTCAAAATAAATTATTAAAAACTTAACTATTCAAAAAGATAGCTGTGGTGTGAGTACAGTAAGAAGTCAAATTTAAAGATACAGTAATAAAAAACCGTACACGTCGTACGGTTTTTTATTTTTAAAGCACTTATGAATTAACGCATTTTCGCCAAGAAACGACCTAAACGAGTGAGTGCTTCACGTAGTTCATTTTCAGCAGGCAAGAACACCACACGGAAATGATCAGGTGTCGGCCAGTTAAAACCTGTACCTTGAACCAAAAGCACTTTTTCAGCACGGAGGAAATCTAACATGAATTTCTCATCGTCTTGGATTGGGTAAATTTCAGGATCCAATTTAGGGAAGCAGTACATTGCACCCTCTGGTTTCACACAAGATACACCTGGAATATCATTCAACATTTCCCAAGCAATGTTACGTTGTTCATATAAACGGCCGCCCGGACGGATGAGATCATTAATTGATTGATAACCGCCTAAAGCTGTTTGAATCGCATATTGCGCTTGGTGGTTGGCACACAGACGCATCGACGCCAACATGTCTAAACCTTCAATGTAGTCGAGCGCACGTGATTTATCGCCTGTAATTGCCATCCAGCCCGAACGGTAACCTGCAATTCGGTATGCTTTCGATAAGCCATTGAAAGAAATACACAACTGATCACCTGCCAATGACGCAACAGAGACGTGCTCAATACCGTCATAAACGATCTTGTCGTAAATTTCATCAGCAAATAAAATTAAGTCGTATTTCTTCGCAAGAGCTACAATTTGCTCAAGCACATGACGTGGGTAAACCGCACCTGTTGGGTTGTTCGGGTTAATCACCACGATACCGCGGGTATTAGGGGTGATTTTACTTTCCATGTCGGCAATATCTGGATACCAGAAATTTTCTTCATCACATTTATAGTGAATAGCTGTACCGCCAGAAAGGTTAACTGCTGCTGTCCAAAGCGGATAATCTGGCATAGGCACTAGCATTTCGTCGCCATCGTCGAGCAAGCCTTGCATTGCCATCACGATCAGTTCAGATACGCCATTTCCGACATACACGTCATTGACGTGCATGTTTAAGATGCCTTTTTGTTGATAATACTGACAAATCGCTTTACGCGCAGGGAAGATGCCTTTTGAGTCGGTATAACCAATTGCATTAGGCAGGTTGAGTGCCACGTCGTTAATAATTTCTTGAGGTGCTTCAAAACCAAAAGGAGCAGGGTTACCAATATTTAATTTAATAATTTTATGGCCAGCCTCTTCCATCTCATTGGCCGCTCGCAACACTGGTCCGCGAATGTCGTAGCAAACATGCTCGAGCTTAGACGATTTCTTAATTTCGCGGGGGGTGTTAAACGTATTCGGCATTTTTATATTCTCGGAAAGAGTGGAGGTCACTTTTGCATAACGGTATAAATAGCTTTTAAATGTCTCGGTCGTTACTAAATCGAGATGATGTTCGTCTCTGAGTAAAGCAACTATTTTTTCATGCGTAAACCCTGCCTGTTGATATTGTTTGATCACGGGCAGCAGATTTTTAAAAATTACGCTCTTTTTCTGCGACATTTTTTAATCCTGAGCAAGAGTAGCGCTAAGATTATCACTAAAGGTGCTCACAAAAAAGCATTTAATTTGGCATTTTGCTCACCACGATTTTATATTTGCTTACTTTTTGCTTTTTGGGTCATTATATAGATTTTGTAAATTGTTGAATAAAGACTAGAAATTTAAGATTGAATGACGTAAATATAGGATTATCCTATTTTAAATACCACGATATAAAGGGACGTCATCATGGGAAAACTCAATAAAACAGAAAGAGAATGGCAAAGAGAATTGTCGCCAGAAGAGTTTCGCATAACGCGTCAGAAAGGCACGGAGCAAGCTTTCACTGGAAAATATTGGAATACGAAACAAGCTGGCACGTATGTATGTCGTTGTTGCGGGGAACCGCTTTTTTCTTCTGAAACAAAATACGATAGCGGTTGTGGTTGGCCGAGCTTTTATAAGCCAATTGAACCTGCTGCGGTGGAAGAAAATGTAGATACGACACACGGTATGGTCAGAACAGAAATTGTTTGTCATCATTGTGACGCACATTTAGGGCATGTTTTTGCTGATGGCCCACAGCCGACTGGATTACGTTATTGTATTAATTCGGCATCCTTAGAATTAGAAACAAAAGAAAAAAATGATGAGGAAACTTATCCATGACCACCATTCACCAGTTTGAAGCAGAATTACTGGACGGAAGTAATAAATCCTTTGCAGATTATGAAGGCAAGGTTTTATTAATTGTAAATACCGCTAGTAAATGTGGGTTTACTCCTCAATTTGCTGGTTTGGAGAAAATTTACGAACAATATAAAGATCAAGGTTTTGAGGTTTTAGGTTTTCCATGCAACCAATTTGGCGGACAAGATCCGGGTTCGAATGATCAAATTGGCGCGTTTTGTCAAAAAAACTATGGCGTATCTTTTCCGATGTTTGCCAAAGTGAATGTAAAAGGCCCTGAAGCGCATGTGATTTTCCGTTATTTAACCAATAACTCGAAAGGCGTATTGGGTAATGGTATTAAATGGAACTTCACCAAGTTTTTAATTGGCAAAAATGGGCAAGTTATTAACCGCTATGCACCCACGACCAAGCCTGAAACATTGAATGAAGATATTGAAAAAGCTTTAGCTCAGTCAAAATGAAGTGAATTATTGGCCGAACTGAGGTTGATATAAAGGCGCGGAAGCGTCTTTATTTTTTTGGATGTTTTATACTGAAGTGTCTTTATTTGAAGGTCATAACATTGTTTAAGCAGATGGTTAAACGTCGAATTTGTGTTTTAACGTTTTTTTTACTCGTATGTGTGGAGATAGCTTGGGCAGATAGCAATCCAAGTGCATCTGAACCTACAAAAATGTCTGTTGTTGCAAGCAATCTAGACCTTACTACAGATGCTCGGGTCAACGCATTATTGCAAATATTAAAAACACCTATAAAAGAATACCAACCTACGCGTGTTGCAGATGTAATTGATCCACATGTAAAACCGAAAATGTATGAAGTTTCTTGGGTAAATGCACCGCAATATGTGCTGTCTGCGTCTGAGATGAAAACATATAAACAACCTGTCAAGCTACAGCTTACAGTGATTGCTGCAACAGGCTATATTGGTGGCTCAAAACTCATTGCAAGTTCAGGCTCTAAAAACTTTGATCAAAAAGTACAAAAATCCTTATTAGTTGCGCGACTTGAACCTATTCCGATGGTTGATAAAAATCTCAGTTATACCGTTGAACATGAATTTACTCTTCATCCACCTCAATAAGCTTATAGCAGAAGGCAAATTTTGAGTTCCATAAATGATCTGTTATTACTGGTGCATCTAATTGATAATGAAAGATATTACTTTGCAACTAGCTAAAACCTTTCAGATGTCTGCTTATCTATTCGCTTTACAACAATCCGTTATGATCATACTTATTTTTCATACAGCGTTTAACACTGAGCGAACCTCGAACATTTAAATTGGGTGGTACATTTGATTTCTAATGGTTTTCAGTGATTTCTCAATAATTGTTTATAAGTAATTATTGCTAGATGATTAGTAAGCGTCCGCTGAACCCCATGCCTATTTTTTAATTCGATTTAGGTTTCCAGCGGTGTGGTAGCAATTCTTCAATCTGAGTCACTTTATGTGTCGGCAACCTTTTCAGCACATCACTTAAATAGG
>NZ_VOYW01000018.1:0-73797 GCF_013420085.1 Acinetobacter sp. YH12027 | reverse complement strand
GCATGTATTTGGCAGTTTGAAAACCTTCAAAATTCTTGCTGAGCGATATCGCAATCGAGGCAAAAGACTAGCATTAAGATTCAATCTAATTGCTGGAATTTATAACTTGGAGCTGAGTGAAAAATGACTTATGAAAGAAATCTATTGAGTTTCATTTTATTTTTTATATCAAGATTTATTTGCTAAATATTATATCCATCTCGATTTAAGTTGTATATTTGAACATAAAAAAACCACCCTTTCGGGTGGCTCTTTCAATCTCGAACAGCGTCTTATTGAGCGCGGTTTTTGATTTTGCGGATGGTTTCCAACTGAGCAGCAGTTTCTGCAAGAGCAGCCAAAGCAGCAGCTGAGTCCAAGTCGCTCTTTTGATTTGCTAACAATTGTTCAGCTTGTTTACGCGCTTCAATAATTGCTGCTTCATCAAGGTTGTCAGCACGTACTGCAGTATCTGCAAGTACAGTAACAACGTGCGGTTGAACTTCTAGTACACCACCTGATACATAGATTAATTCTTCTGTACCATTTTCAAGCAGAACGCGGATTGCGCCCGGCTTGAGCAAAGTTACTAGTGGCGCATGGCCAGGCATAATACCCAACTCACCACCAGCACCTTTAGCAATTAGCATAGTTACAGTGCCAGAGTACAAAGACTCTTTAACACTTACAACGTCACATTGCATAGTTGACATGAGAATCTCCTAAATTAGGTAACTAATTAAAGTTTCTCAGCTTTAGCAATAACTTCGTCAATACCACCAACCATGTAGAACGCTTGTTCTGGAATGTGGTCGTATTCACCAGCTAGAAGACCTTTAAAGCCACGAATTGTTTCTTTAAGCGGTACAAGTTTACCAGGAGCACCAGTAAACACTTCAGCTACGTGGAACGGTTGAGAGAAGAAACGTTGGATCTTACGTGCACGGTATACAGTAAGTTTGTCTTCTTCTGCCAATTCGTCCATACCAAGAATTGCGATAATGTCTTTCAATTCTTTGTAACGTTGAAGAACGTTTTGAACTGAACGAGCGATTTCGTAATGCTCAGTACCCACTACAAGTGGATCTAACTGACGTGAAGTAGAGTCAAGTGGATCGATCGCTGGGTAAATACCAGAAGATGCGATGTCACGGCTCAATACAACAGTCGCGTCCAAGTGAGCGAAGGTAGTAGCAGGCGATGGATCTGTTAAGTCATCGGCAGGTACGTATACCGCTTGGATTGACGTAATAGAACCAGACTTAGTAGACGTAATACGTTCTTGAAGAACACCCATCTCTTCTGCAAGAGTCGGTTGGTAACCTACTGCAGATGGCATACGACCTAGAAGTGCTGATACTTCAGTACCCGCTAGTGTATAACGATAGATGTTGTCGACGAACAATAGAACGTCACGGCCTTTACCGTTTTCGTCTTTTTCGTCACGGAAGTACTCAGCCATAGTCAAACCAGTCAACGCTACGCGTAAACGGTTACCTGGTGGCTCATTCATCTGACCGTAGACCATTGCTACTTTGTCTAGAACGTTAGAGTCTTTCATTTCGTGATAGAAGTCGTTACCTTCACGAGTACGTTCACCAACACCAGCAAACACAGATAAACCTGAGTGAGCTTTCGCGATGTTGTTGATCAACTCCATCATGTTTACAGTTTTACCAACACCGGCACCACCGAACAGACCAACTTTACCACCTTTAGCGAACGGGCAAAGTAAGTCAATTACTTTAATACCAGTTTCTAAAAGGTCAGTAGAAGCCGCTTGTTCTGCATAAGAAGGCGCTTGACGGTGAATTGGTAAACGAGCTTCAGTACCAACAGGACCAGCTTCGTCGATAGGGCGACCAAGAACGTCCATGATACGACCTAAACATGCAGTACCTACAGGTACAGAGATAGGCGCGCCAGTGTTAGTTACAGTAAGACCACGCTTAAGGCCTTCAGTAGAACCCATTGCAATAGTACGAACTACGCCATCACCAAGTTGCTGCTGAACTTCTAATGTAGTTTCAGTACCATCAACATGGAGAGCGTCATAGATCTTAGGAACGCTGTTACGTTCAAACTCGACGTCGATAACCGCGCCGATGATCTGAATGATACGACCGCTACTCATTGCTGTCTCCTCAATTCAAACTAATAATGTTAAACGGCAGCGGCACCACCAACGATCTCAGAGATTTCCTGAGTAATCGCGGCTTGACGCAGCTTGTTATAAATAAGTTGTAGGCTCTTGATCAATTCACCCGCGTTATCAGTTGCAGCTTTCATTGCAACCATACGAGCAGACTGTTCACATGCGATGTTTTCAATCACACCTTGATAAACCATAGACTCAATGTAACGAACCAATAAACCATTTAAAAGCTCTTCAGCTTCTGGTTCATAGATATAGTCCCAACCGTATTGACGGTTTAGACCTTCGCTTTCCTCAGCAGCTGCTAAAGGAACAAGCTGTTCGATTTTTTGGTTTTGAGTCATGGCGTTGACAAAGCCGTTTGACACTAGATAAATACGATCTAACTCGCCTTTATCAAACGCGTCTAACATCACCTGTACAGAACCAGTTAACTGTTCAAGACTCGGAGCATCACCTACGTTTGTAGTTGCACCAAGAACTTTACCGCCGTAGTTTTTAAAAAACGAAACCGCTTTTTGACCAATTAAAGCAAATTGAACTTCAATTGACTGCTCTTGTTGCTGTTGTACGTGTTTGACCACTTTTTTGAACAAGTTAATGTTCAAACCACCAGCAAGGCCACGATCTGAAGAAACAATGATATAGCCAACGCGCTTTACAGGACGTTCAACCATATAACGGTGTTTGTATTCAGGGTTCGCTTGTACCAAATGAGCAATTACACGGTGCATATTTTCGGCATACGGACGGCCTTGAGCCATGCGCTCTTGCGCACGACGCATCTTAGAAGCTGCTACCATCTGCATCGCGCGAGTAATTTTCTGCGTGCTTTTGATACTAGCTACTTTGGCGCGAATTTCTTTTAAATTTGCCATACGCTTAACCTAGTATTCGAAAGCCCTTTCGAGCTTCCGAAGGTTGATCCGTGAACCAAACCAAAACCAGATTCAACACAGTTGAATCTTAGTAAGTTTGAGTCGCTTTAAAGCTTTCAATACCTGCTTTGATTGCTGCTTCGATTTCTTTATCGTAAGCACCAGTCTCGTCAATTTTTTGCATTAACGCAGCATTTTCTGAACGGAAGTAAGAGATCAACGCAGCATCAAATGCAACGATTTTCTTCACTTCTACGTCAGCCATGTAGCCTTCGTTAGATGCATAAATTGAAACAGCTTGGTCAGCAATTGAGTATGGAGCATATTGTTTTTGCTTCATAAGCTCAGTTACACGTTGACCATGTTCAAGCTGTTTACGAGTTGCTTCGTCAAGGTCAGAAGCGAACTGAGCAAACGCAGCTAATTCACGGTATTGCGCAAGAGCGGTACGGATACCACCTGACAATTTTTTGATGATCTTAGTTTGAGCAGAACCACCAACACGTGATACAGAGATACCCGCGTTCACAGCAGGACGAATACCTGCGTTGAATAATGATGTTTCTAAGAAGATCTGACCGTCAGTAATCGAAATTACGTTAGTAGGTACGAATGCAGATACGTCACCGGCTTGAGTTTCAATAATCGGTAATGCAGTTAATGAACCAGTTTGGCCTTTAACTTCACCGTTAGTGAATTTCTCAACGTAGTCAGCAGATACACGTGAAGCACGTTCAAGTAAACGTGAGTGTAGATAGAATACGTCACCAGGATATGCTTCACGACCTGGTGGACGACGTAGAAGCAATGAAATTTGACGGTAAGCAACAGCTTGTTTAGACAAGTCATCATAAATGATAAGCGCGTCTTCACCGCGGTCACGGAAGTACTCACCCATTGTACAACCAGCATACGGAGCAAGATACTGCATCGCTGCAGGATCAGCTGCAGCAGCTGCTACAACAGTTGTGTACGCCATAGCGCCAGTTTCTTCTAGCTTGCGCACAACGTTAGCGATAGTCGATTGTTTTTGACCAATTGCTACGTATACACATTTAATGCCAGAATTTTTCTGAGCGATGATCGCATCGATCGCCATAGCTGTTTTACCAGTTTGACGGTCACCGATGATCAACTCACGTTGACCACGACCAACAGGGATCATTGTATCTACTGATTTATAACCAGTTTGTACAGGTTGATCCACTGATTGACGCCAAATTACGCCTGGTGCTACTTTTTCAACAGCATCAGTAAGTTTTGCGTCAATAGGGCCTTTACCATCAATTGGGTTACCCAAAGCATCTACTACACGGCCTAAAAGTTCTGGACCAACCGGAACTTCTAATACACGACCTGTGCAACGAGCTTTTTGACCTTCTTGAAGGCTTAAGTAGTTACCTAAGACAACGGCACCCACTGAATCCTGTTCTAGGTTCAGTGCCATACCAAATAAGCCGCCGTCGAATTCGATCATTTCACCGTACATTGCATCAGCAAGGCCGTGAATGCGCACAATACCGTCGGAAACCATAACAATGGTCCCTTCGTTCTTAGCGGTCGCGCTGGTGTCCAGATCGCCGATACGCTGTTTAATGAGCGCACTGATCTCGGATGGATTCAGTTGTTGCATTGCGCTATACCTCAATCTTTTTAAAGTTCAGTCTTCGAGCTGTTAAGCAAGAAGACGAGTCCGCATTTTTTCAAGCTTGTTAAGCGCAGAATCATCTATCACTTGGTCGCCTGCACGAATAACTACACCCGCGATTAACGCTGGGTTAACTTCTACAGAAACATTTACGGCAGCTTCGAATTTTTTCTCTAATGCATGCGCAAGTAATTGTTCTTGTACAGAAGTCAATGGGAATGCAGATTCAATCACTACATCCACAGTATTGTTATTCTGTGATTTGAGCTGTTCGTATTCTTCTGAAATTTCAGGAAGAAGTGCCAGACGGTCATTATCGGCAAGCAATGTCAAAAAGTTTGACACTGCTGCTGTCTGGTCTTCACCTAAAACTTTTGCGAAAACACTTACCTGCTCAGCAGGAGTAAGCTCAGGGCGATTTAGATAAGCTGAAAATGCTTCGTCTTGCACCGCAGCACTGAGCAAATTCAATGCATTTGACCAAGCGTCAGTTGCATTTTGCTCAGAAGCGTAAGCAAATGCTGCTTTAGCGTATGGGCGTGCCAACGTCAAGAGTTCAGCCATAATCCGCCTCTCTTAAAGTTTAGCAGCCAGCTGAGTCAGCATGGCATTGTGAGCTTCTGCGTCAACTTGCTGGTTCAGAATTTTTTCTGCGCCAGTAACTGCAAGAGCAGCAACTTGTTGACGTAATTCTTCGCGAGCAGCATTGATTTCAGTATCAACAGCTTCTTTCGCTTGTTGACGAATACGCTCACCTTCAGCCGCAGCTTGAGTACGCGCTTCTTCTACCAATTGCGCACCACGACGGTTCGCTTGTTCGATCAATTGAGCCGCTTGTGCTTTAGCCGCGTCTAATTCAGCTTTCACTTGTGCTTGCGCATCCGCAAGGTCAGCTTTTGCTTTTTCAGCAGCGTTTAAGCCATCAGCGATTTTACGCTGACGCTCACTAATCGCATTGATTAGTGGTGGCCATACAAACTTCATGCAGAATGCGACAAAAATCGCAAATGCAATCGCTTGGCCAATCAATGTGAGGTTGATATTCATTGCTATTCCTCAATAGTTTAATTTAGGAATTAAGCTGATTAACCTACAAATGGATTAGCGAAGATGAAGAACAAGCCAATACCAACACCGATCATAGGCACAGCATCAAGAAGACCTGCGATTAAGAACATACGAGTTTGAAGTTGTGGAGCCAATTCTGGTTGACGAGCAACAGCTTCTAAGAAACGGCCGCCTAGAAGACCAAAACCAATCGCAGTACCTAAAGCACCAAAAGCGATCAAGATAGCAGATGCAATTGCAACTAGACCTAAAGTGAGTTCCATGATAATTCCTCAGAGGTTAGGTTTATACCAAATTAAGTTAAAAAATTGTGTGCCCAACCACCCTTTGACAGTTGAGCAATACCATTAATGCTTTTCGCTAGCCATACTCATATATACGATAGTCAACATCATGAAAATGAATGCTTGTAACGTAATAACAAGAATATGGAAGATCGCCCAAGGCACAGACAACGCCCACTGGATCCAGAACGGTAGTAATGCGATCAAGATGAAGATCAACTCACCCGCATACATGTTACCGAACAGTCGAAGAGCCAATGAGATTGGACGTGCAATAAAAGTTACTAATTCAAGAATAATGTTTACTGGAATAAGTAATGCTTTTAAAACTGGGTTACTTGGGTTAAATGGGTTAAGTGCAAATTCTGCACCGAATCCGACAAGACCTTTCTCACGGATACTATAGAAAATAGTTAACGCAAATACTGACAATGCCATACCCAAGGTAATGTTAGGATCAGTAGATGGAACGATTTTGAAGTAAACGTGGTGAGGATCCATACCAAACACGTTAGCACCGATCAATTGAGCTGTATAAGGAATCCAGTCAACAGGGATCAAGTCCATCAAGTTCATGAGGAAAATCCACACGAAGATGGTCAACGCTAACGGCGCGATTAAGCGCGATTTGCCATGGAAAGTGTCACGGACACTTGAGTCAACGAACTCGATAATCATTTCGATTGCAGACTGGAACTTGGTCGGAACACCAGAGTTTGCAGCTTTCGCTACAACCCAGAACAACAAACAGAAAACAATACCAAGGCCGATAGACCAACCCATTGAATCCAAGTGAATAGCAGTGAACCCCATCTCTTGAGCTTCTTTAGCAGTCTCAGCTAACTTCCAAGTACCATCTGGCATTTTGCCATAGGTCAAGTTAGTCAAGTGATGCTGAATGTACTCGGTCGAAGTAAGGGCATGTTCTTCAGCAGCCATAAATCACACCTGGTCAATGTCAAAACTAATAGAGAAAACGAATATCGCGTGCTGCCTGATATCTCGTTACTCTCCAAAAAACTTTTCAATTTTTTGTTGTGTTTATACTCGTTTTTTTAAGCGTGTTGCCCAAAAAGGAGCGACCCACGACATACTTTGTACGAGCATAAAACCACAAAACAATGCCACCGCTGACAACGGTTTGACATTGATCAAAATCAAAATGAATCCAACAATCACGATTGCAAACTTGCCCATTAAGCCACGATACATGTTTGACAGCACCTGTTTAGAGGCACGGGCACCAGCCGCACGAAACGACTGCCATGAAAAGTAGCTACTTGCTAGCCAACATACCAACGCACCCAAAGCTGCACTATATGCTGTGATTGTGTCTTTAAGGACCCAACCAATCAGGGCTGAAACAGGAATCATTACTGCTTGTAAGATGACTAAAGCTTTCGCTAATCGTCGATCAATCATGCGACTAGTTCGACTCATTTTTGTTCACTCACAGCAATTCTGCTTGACAAGTTTAACTGATGATTATTTTTAATCGCAGGCATTATAGAGTTACACCCCTTAACTTGCAATCTTTTCCCGACCTTAGTCGTGTTTTTTTAAATTGGCAAACTGCTTTCAAACTAATCAATAGTTGTTTATTTTTTACTTTACTTTCGTGCATTTAGTGTGCATTTCAGTGTTTCATCAGCCAACATCTTCCATGCTGTTACAAAATCCCCTGCCCCACTCATCGTTTCGTCAACCGGTTGAAAGACGATGCCACCGAGCTTTTGATACTGATTTTGACTGGCATGTGCTTCTGCAAGTAAGCATACTTTTGGCTGAGCACGATGGTCTTTCAAGTATTTGATTTGTGCCAATGTCGGCGCGACATGTGGATCATCTGTCAACGCACCGGTAAATTTCAAATTCAGTGAGCGCTCAAGATATTGATAGGCATCGTGGTAAGACCAGTAAGGTTGAGCACGGCTCGACACATCGGTTTTTTGCGCAGTAACCAAGAGTTTCTGCGCAAATGCACGTGCATTGGCCCAATATTTTTCACGATGTTCTGGAAACTGTTGTGAACGTAAAGCAGCAATAAAAAAGCCGATTCGAACCGCATTGTTTGGTTCAAGCCAGACATGGGTATCGATTGTGCCTTTTAATGCATTGCCACGAACATCCCGCAAAGGCAACGCACTGATAATGCCTGAGTCTAAAATAGCGATACTTTTACCACTTTCACCCAACATTTTTGCCAATGGCGCTTCATGCGCTTGGCCTAGCCATAAAACGAGATTGGCATCTTGCACGGTTTTACGGTGTGCAGGCGTCAAGCTCACATCATGTCCAGATTGATGGTCAAGCAGTAGTTTGGGCTGCTCTACGCCCTTAAGTACATCCTTCGCAATTAGATAAATCGGTTGTGTAGAAACAACGAGACCTTGCGCCCAGCTCATCACACTGAATAAAGCCAAACTACAAAAAAGAAATACACGGGACATGGGGAGAGAGCACCATAAAATGAATAGTGTTATAATATAACAAAATCGTAAAAAAACCTACGTCTGTTCGTAAGTCCTTACGCTTCATGTTAAGATTTAAAGTCTTTTTCTTTATACAGTTTCGTACTCGAGGTTGGCTATGAGCGCATGTTCACACGAACATCATAATGCTTTGCATGGTGTACACGATCATCATAATGTCGAACAGCGCCTTGCTGAAGCTGAGAGTCTCTGTAGTGCGACGGGTGCTCGACTTACGCCCTTGCGTAAAGAAGTATTGGAACTGATCTTAAATGCAACGGGACCAATGGGCGCTTATGATCTTTTGGCTAAAATCAAAAGTGAGTCTGACCGACCTGCAGCGCCACCGACGGTGTACCGTACGCTGGATTTTCTGCTTGAAAAAGGTTTGATTCATCGTCTAACGTCGATTAATGCTTACATCCCATGTTGTCATCCGCGCGAAGGACATCAAGCTGCATTTCTGATTTGCACCGATTGTAAATTAGTCAAAGAAGCATCTGCTCAAGGCTTGATGGCGCAACTCGATGAATTGTCTGCATCCGATGGTTTTACTGCACATCACAGTATTATTGAAATTTCAGGGATCTGTCAGCAGTGCCGCAGCAAACACTAAATGTGAAGCCCATTGTGGCTTTAGAGCATGTTCATGTCCGAATCGATGAACGTGACATTTTAAAAAATGTAGATTTCGCCTTACACGAAAAAGAAATTGTCACCTTAATCGGTCCCAATGGTGCAGGCAAATCCACGCTAATCAAAGTGTTGTTGGGTATTGTAAAACCTGTATCTGGCAAAGTGATCAGCACACAAAAATTAAAATTTTCATATGTGCCACAAAAATTTAATCCATCACACAGCTTACCGCTACGTGTGTGTGATTTATTGGCACTAGAAAAATGTGATGCCAGCATTAAGCAAGAAATTATTCGTGATACTGGCATTGCCAAGTTACAACAATCTAAAGTTCAGCAATTATCGGGCGGCGAACGTCAACGTGTATTGATTGCACGGGCTTTATTGCGTCAACCGAATGTATTGGTTCTGGATGAACCTATGCAAGGTCTGGATATCCAGTCTGAAGCGGAACTGTATGACTATGTGCGTAGCTTGCCTGAAAAATATGGCTGTGCAGTTTTGATGGTTTCTCATGATTTACAATGGGTCATGCAAGGAACACATCGTGTAGTTTGCCTCAATAAGCATATTTGCTGTAGTGGCTTGCCTGAAAATGTGCAGCAACATCCTGAATATCAAGCGATCTTTGGGACAAACCGTGTGTTCTATCAACACCATCATGATCACTGTGCGCATGGCGATAGTGCAACGCCTTGCCAGCATGACTCTCGTCCTCATATTCACCCTGAACCGGAAGCATAATCCATGATGGAATGGCTACAACTCCTTTTGCCAGCATGGATCATGGGCACTTTGCTGGTGTTCCTGACTGCACCCCTCGGCTGTTTAATGCTATGGCGTCGCATGTCATTTTTTGCGGACACCATGGCACATGGCACTTTACTCGGTGTCGCCATTGCCGGTGCAATGAGTCTACCGCTTTGGACAGGCGTTACATTGATTGCGCTCTTATTGGTTGCAATCTTATGGGTGTTACACGACCCTCGCTTACCCAATGACGCTTTGCTTGCGCTATGTTCTGCAACACTCCTGTGCTCAGGCTTACTCTTCATACAACATTTGCCAAGCTTAAGACCTGAATTACTCAGCTATTTATTTGGCGACTTGCTCACCATTTCTTGGTCAGATTTGCCTGTCTTTGCAGTGGTGATCATTGTGGCACTGACCGTGCTTCATAAAAGTTGGCAATCACAGATTCAGATTGCCATTGACCCCGATATTGCGGTCAGTGAAGGTGTCAGCGCTAAATGGCAACGTCTGATTTTTATGTTATTACTGGCATTATTTACTGTATTGGCTTTACGTGCTGTCGGCTCATTGCTGATGGGTGCATTGTTAGTGATTCCTGCATTAACCGCTCGTTTATTGGCAAATTCCCCGAAGCAAATGGTACTGTGGTCTTTCATCATTGCCCAAGTCGGTGTAACTGTAGGTTTATGGTCAAGCGCTGGTTTAAACACCTCTACAGGACTGACCATTGTATTAACTATGGCGCTGCTCTTTGCCCTGATTTTTATTATGCAAAAATTTAAGAAAGTCGCTTAAGCACCAACGTTCTTTGCTCAATTCGCGACATATCAAAATAAAAAAGCCATGCAGTTGCATGGCTTTTTTTTGCACGTCAAATACGATGCTCAGAATCATCTAACTGGATTTATTGATGCACCAAACTCAATAAACTCGCAGCACAAGCAAATAATACCGCAAAGGTTCGATTCAAATATTTTTGTTGTTTGGGTGATTTTAATAACCGCAGCACTTTTGCAGCGAGACCGGTATACCCCGCCATGACAATCAGATCGATGCTAATCATCGTTGCAGCCATGATGACATATTGAATCCATTGGGGTTTAGATAAATCTAAAAACTGCGGCAAAACTGCCAACAAAAATACAATCGCTTTAGGGTTGCTCATATTGACCAAAAAGCCATGTAAAACTAATTTTGACGGTGATTTATTGGGCAAATCTTGTTGAATTTCAATAGACTCTATTGGCGCTGTCCACTGTAAATAAGCCAAATATAATAAATAGCCCACACCAAACCATTTCACGATCAGAAAAGCCCATGGTGTCGTCGCAAATAAGACCCCTGCCCCAGCTGCAACAATGGCGATCTGAACCAAAAGTGCCAATTGCAGGCCGATTGCATTCCAATACCCATGCTTAAACCCATAATTCAAACCACTCGACATAGACGCAATTGCACCTGCACCTGGGGAAACACTAATTACCCAACATGCCAACATGTATGCAATCCAGATTTGATAGGACATCATTAGCTCAAGTTTGAAATGGGTCTGTATTATATGACATTTACTCTATTTTCATGACAATAATGCACGCTAAAAGGCCAAATGAAGGCTACACTCTCAGCGCTGCTTAAGGCACAATATACACAGCCACTCAGAAATTATAATTTTTAGGAGCCATGAATGTCTGCTCAATCTGTAATTTTGCCATTACCCTCAGATCATGCTCGTTTTATTGTTTTACGTTTAAAAGATTTAACGATTAGCGAATTAAAAGAACAACTTGAAGACTTATTGAATACTCGTGATCGTCTGATTACCCAACATCCTAATGCACAGATTAAAACGGCTGTGGCTTTTGGACCAGAACTTTGGGCGCAACTTTACAGTCAAGCTCCGGCAGGCTTTAAACAACTTGATCCAATTCAAGGTTCATTTAACATGCCTGTAGTGCCAGCAGATGTGCTGATTCACATTGCGGCACAGCGTACAGATATTTGCTTTGCTTTAAGCCAAGCTTTCTTTGATGGCATTCAAGATAAAGTTGAGGTTTTAGATGAGCGTGTTTGCTTCCGTAATTTCGATGGCCGTGACTTAACTGGTTTTATTGATGGTACTGAAAACCCTCAATTTCCAGATGACCGTGCTGAAACAGCATTATTAGCAGAAGATGCGGGTATTTTTGCTGATGGTTCTTTTGTCTTTGCACAGCGTTATGCACATAACTTAGATAAATGGAAAAAGTTAAAGGTAGATGCTCAGGAACATGTCATTGGGCGCACCAAACTTGAGTCAATTGAGTTGGATGAAGACGAACAACCTGAAAACTCACATGTATCACGTACCGTTGTTGAAAATGGCGAAGGTGAAGAACTAGCAATTTTGCGTCATTCATTGCCTTATGGCGATGGCCGCGGTGACCAAGGTTTGTTTTTTATTGCTTATACCCATGACCTCAGCATTATCGACAGCATGCTGGTTCGCATGTTCGGTACGAGCGGTGACGGTATTCACGACCGCTTACTTCACTTTGTTACGCCAATGGACGGAGCGTATTACTTTGCACCGAGTGAAGAGTTGCTGGAAGAAATTTTAGAAGGGTAAATTTTGAAAATGCAAAGAGTAGATTTTCCTACTCTTTGCAACAAAATTTATTTATTCATAGTACTTAATTCTGCAGTGGAAAGACCAATATTTTCACACCCCTGCGTAGCTGAAACACATTTTAACGTATTACTTAAATCAACTTTAAAGACACTCGATTTACCACCTTGTGCATATTTTATATTTGCTAAATATGTAAAAATTCCTTTTTTAGAATTAAACGTAAATTGATCTCCTTGCAACAAATCCACCCCTTTACCATTAGCATTTTTATCTTCTGAAGCTAAAACAGGAATTGTTAAGAAATTGTTGCTATTAAAATTATAAACGAAAGTATTAACAATAAAGCTTCTAAAAGGCGTTTTTACATAATCAATATTAAAATCCTCTCGAACACGAAATGCCACAATATTTTTATCACGATATAAGATATTTATATCAACATTAGATTTTAATGGAACTGTTGACTTATAAACATCGAAGACTTTATTTTGATTAAAAATTTGTACTCCAAATTTTTTCAATGTGTACTTTCTCCCATTTTTATTTTTATCAACATCACCAAAATCAGTTAATCTTATTTTTTTATTAGTAGAAACTATACTATATGTTCCATATTTATCTATAAAATCGATAGGTGATTTTATTTGTATAGCTTCTTGAGTTGGATCATTCCAACTATTATTTATTTTTGCATATCCACATCCAAAAAAAGAATTAATAATTAAAAATAAGGAAATTGTTTTTATATATTTCATATTATGCCTTTTAGGGGTTAGTCGAACTAATAAGGTAAATTTGCATTAATAAAAGGTATTGGATCAATTCTCCCGGTTAAACCAATACCTAATAAAGGAGCACTCCTTGCTTCAAAATGTAAATGGGCGCCATTTGCTATAGTTGTCATCTTATTAGCATTACCTGTAGCACCCGACTTTCCAATAACCTCTCCAACATCTACAAGATCATTTTTATCTACATTAATAGCTGACAAATGTGCATAAAAAAAATACACATACTTGCTTTCTACTATATTTTTTTTAGCATATTTTTTTTGTTTATCCGGTAAATCATCGATATCTACTTTCAAGACAATTACTTTACCATAAGCCCCTCCTGTATCCATAGCTGCAACTATTATCCCACTACTAACAGCGTAAATGCTCGTACCGGGATTAGCCTGTAAATCCACGCCTTGATGATTTTTAGTTCCATTATTCCTAACTTTACCAAAAGTTGCTCCCTTTGCATTTGCTAAGCCAGCAGTTCTTAATTTACATACAGCTAATGGATCATTCCAACCTTCTGCGCCTCCAACTGAAGTTTGTTCATTGTTTTTGGAATTTAGATCACCAATAGATTCTTCTTTTTTATCTGGAGTAATTTTAGGCTCAGGTGACGAAATAGGAGCACCATTTAATAATTTTATAGTTTCATCCATGCTTAAATTAATACCAGAGGTTTTACTTTTATCTACAACATATTGATATATATTAATATGACCATCAATGTAGTTTCTTAACCAAGCTCCATAAGCTTGTTTTGCATTTTTATACCTTTTAAGAAAACTTGTTGCTTGTTTTTCCCCATTCTTTCCGAATTGTATAAACAATAGTTTATGAGCTCTATCTTCTGTTAAATTATTTAAAACAAATTTTTTCCCTCCAGAAGACCCCTCATGATGTAATAGATATGCAAATTTTGCCATGGAACTTGGCTCTGTCAAATTTTGGTAGGGTAGTCCAGAAGCTTTGAAATTACTTATCGCGTATGCTGCTGCAGCATCAATAGCCATCTCTGCATTAAATCTTAAATTTAATTTTTGTATTGTTGTTAAATTAGGATTCTTTTGCACATATTGTCCAACCAAAGATTTTTGATTTTTGCACATCTCTATCCATGTTGCGTCTAGAAACTGCGTTAAACCCGCAGCTGAACTTGAATTAGCCCTGCTATTTACATCCCATTCACCTGTTTTTTTAAGCTTGGCTGCTTCAGCATCTATTACAGCAGCTAAAGCATGTGGGGTAAAACCATGTCTTTTAGCAGCACTAATGATGTATGATCTATATTTATTATTAATAGGCTTTAACAGAAAATTATCTTCAGTGAATTGTGCAGCAACAATATGTGTACTATTGCCATTATCAGTTCTTTTTTGCTCTATCCGTTCACTAGGTATTCTTATATCTTCTTTTGTATTATTAATCCCAATCAAATCGCCTAAATCATCAACGATTGGCTTACCCATTTTTTTTAAGTCTTTAATAATACTATCAATTGTAATCTGAGTTTGACCACTTTGAGCATGATGACTTCCTACTACTTTTATTTTTCTAGAAGTTAGTTTTAATACCTTCTTGCCAATTGGCAGTTTTTTATGATCTGCTATTAAATCAAATACCCCATTAATATTTTTATAATAGACTTTTAACCCCTTTGAATGGTCATCTATAAAAATATTTTCAAAAATTCCATTTTCTGTCTTTCTTATTATTTTCCGACCATCAAACTCAAGTTGAAGCGTGGCATTTAAAATAGGGTTAAACCCTAAATCCAAAATAATTATTTTGATTTTTGTTTCATAAGAATCCTCTTTATCCTCATGATTCAATAAAATTTTTTCACCAATTTTAATATTATGAATACTTTTTCCTTGTAAATTATTTATTTTTGCTAATTGATTTACAGTCGTTCCATATTTTTTTGAAATTCCCCAAAGCGTATCACCTGCCTTGACAATATGTATGTTTGACATAATCTAATATTCCTCATTATTATTTAATTCTATTTGTAACCCATGATCTCCTATATCAAAATCATCTTCATTTTGTTCTTCGAATTGAGCTTCATCCTCAAATACTCCTGACCAATCATCAAACCCTATTAATGCACTATATTGTATGTTTTCATCCTTTATCGATAATTTACTTTTACCTTTTTTATCAGTAACTCCTTCCCATAAAATATCTTTATTTTTCGAATCAAACATTTGAATTTTTGCATTTTCTATTCCAAGTCCTGCTAGACTTGAAAATAGAAAATCGACAGCATAGGGGCCAGATTTAGGTAATTCAGGAATTAAATAGTTAACCATTTCTCCCCCCACAAAACTATGCTGCCCTGCCTTACTCTCAAACTTGCCACCTGTCGTGGTAAATATTCCACTGCCATTAATTTTCAGCTGTGAACCTCCTGCAGTCAGCACAATTTCTTTAGGACTGGTAATTTCAATTTTATCTTCAGTTGAAATGAGCTTAATCACCTTTCGTGCAATTGCTTCAATAGCATCATCTTGGGCTTGTAATTCAACTTTCCCTTTTGCGGCATAAGCACTCAGGCCCTTTTGAGCCGCAAACAAACTGATTTTGTCTTGTGCATGACCAACAATATTCTTTTGAGCACTGAAATTAATCGAACCTTGTGCACTTTCTGCAATATCCTGTGAGGCTTGTAATACAATATCTTCTGGTGTAGTGAGTGCAATACCATTAGGTGATGCAAGTAACATCAGTGCTTGGCGGAATAATTTGCCTTGTTCTTGTTTTGCCGCTGTATTAGATTTTTCTAAACCTTGCGCATAGCCTTCCATAAAGCCTTGTACTTTTTCTAATGCTTTTATGGGTGTCATCGCTGGTGGCAAACCAAAACCACCATTATTCAATAAATCATCAGGGTTAAATTTGATGTCTTCGATCAATTTGCCCACATCTTTTAATGCTTTTAATGGATCTTCTTTTAGGTTGCTTTTCAGACTTGCGACCCGCCCTTGAATCACATCTTTACCATTTTCTTCAATATGATCTATGACAGACTTTAAGTTATCAAAGGCATCTTCAGCATCATTAAAAAATGCTTTAAATTCTTTTACTGTACTTTTGACATCATGTGCGATTGAGCCCATTTCTTTGACAAAACTTTTGCAGTTTTTTAACGCTGCCAATGGGTCTCGACTTAAATCCTCTTTGAACAAATTTAAAGTCGCTTTGACACCTTCGGCAGTACTTTTGATTTCTAAAGAGTTTATTAACTTCGGCAAACGATTAATCACATTTAAT
Source organism: Acinetobacter sp. YH12027 (assembly GCF_013420085.1). Classification (NCBI taxonomy): domain Bacteria; kingdom Pseudomonadati; phylum Pseudomonadota; class Gammaproteobacteria; order Moraxellales; family Moraxellaceae; genus Acinetobacter; species Acinetobacter sp. YH12027. Next base: position 57,262 of record NZ_VOYW01000018.1, on the reverse strand, counting down.
GCATCGGTCTGCTGCTTTACGGCTACGCCGCTCAGCATATTCATGCTCTGATGCCCTTGATTTAAAAGCGACTGAGCTTCAGCAGCAGCAAGATGATCGGCAACTGCTTTATCCTGCGCATAGGTACTAATGAGTAAACCTTTACCTGCACGCATTGCCCCCCACGCATCCGTTCGCAGCTCAAACCCCTCACCACGGCCATGGCTACTGTCTTGTTCTTTAGGATGGCTGAGATTACCTAAATTCAGCTGTGTCGCCGCATGACTACTTTGTAATTGGGTACTGATCTGCCCCGTCGTGTCATCAAAGCGCAGTTGGTTAAAGCCTGCTCCTGCAACTTCTTGCGAGCGGATACCACTGAGTTTTTTGGTTTCAGGAAGCTGACCTTTGAGGTCAAACATGGTCTGAGATCGCTCAGCCTCATGTATACGTCCTACTACAAAGGGACGATCCACATCTCCCTCAAAAAAGTCGATCACCACAATTTCGCCAATACGAGGATGGAAACGTGCCCCATAACCTTCACCCGCCCATGGAGTCAGTACATCGACCCAAGCCGAGTCACTGTCATTATCATTACTCCCTGCTCCACCATCATGACTATGGTCATCGCTGCGGGTGAACGTAAACCTAACTTTGATACGCCCCCAAGCATCGACATAAATACTTTCACCTTCTGGACCGACCACTTTAGCCCGCTGTGGAAACGCAGGTGGCCGGTGTAATAAAGGATCATATTCAGGCACCACAGAAATTTGCCGACGGACCACATAGAGCTCATTGGCCTGCCGTTCATCCCCTAAAGATAGCCAACGGCTCGCGGCAAGTAACTTTTCTAATTGAACCAAAATATCTTTGGGTAAATTATTTTGGTTATAAAATGCTTTGCCCAATATGAGAAATTCACGATCTGTCGTTTGATGTTGATCGATTTCAGGATGATTTTCTAATTCAAACCAATACCCAACTTGTGCATCCCTTACGCTACTGCTGGCGGTAAAATATTTGGCTTGTAATTCCTGATATTGATTGAGTTGCCGATTCAACTGATCCAATTGCTGTGTATTTGAAGTGGTCGCCTGATCTGCACCTTTAAGGTCAGTTGTCCAAGCCGAACTTACGGTCCAAGCCTGCTCTAAACTTAAGGTTTCATTGTGCTGTTGCTCACTCTGTGCATGGGCGCTTAAGAGCGGATTACTTTGGTCTTGTGCCAAATGTTGAGCTTGCCAACGCTGCGTTTGAATGGTGGTCGATTGTAAAAAGCGTTCTGCCACAAAACTGGTGATCGTGTCTAAACGTTCCGTGGCATGACTCCGATGAAAGCGAATTTTTTTCCGCTCTAAAGCACTATAAGCCTGATTGGTATCAATTAAACGCAGCTGCTGTGCTTGCATCGGTGCAGCCGAAAATGCGACAAATAACTCCGCTTCATCAATTAACCAATTGATCCCTTCACTGCGCCAAAGGCGGGTCAAAAATGCATAATCACTTTCATTCGCCTGCATGGTGAATGGACGCACATCATAGGTACGTGCCAGTCCCTCTAAGTTCAAGCTTAAACTGGCAGCAAACAGCGCACTTTTTTTCTGCCATTCACTAAAAATAATCTCGGTCATCTCCCCTACCGATTTATTCATAAAGACACGGCTGTTACGACGCTTATGCCAGAGTGCTGTGGCATCCTCAATCACCAGTTTATAAACGGTCAGTGCACCATCACTTTGACCTTGGCTAGCCCCAGTAATCACACCAGTCAGGCGACTGAGTTGTCCCAAATCTGTCACTTGATCGACAGCCACTCGGCCACCGATAAACTGCTTTAAAGCAAGATGAGCATTGGTCGAGAGACAAATAATTTCCGCACGAAAGCCTTGATTGATACGGTGTTGACCTTCAATCCGTTGAATAAAAACTTCAGAATTTAGGTGTTCATTTGAGAAATGAATGTGTAGCGCACGTTTCTGTACGCTAAAGCCAAAGTTTTCCACCATGGCGTGAATATTTTTAAGCATTGTTATTATGTATTTAATTTTTTTAATGACGGCATTTTAGGAAATGATTGTTTTTTCGTCTACCCCATTTTGCAAATAATTTGTTGAATTCTTCTTTTTGGCTTTTGCAACACTTTAGTATTCAAGTGAATAGGATCATCAATGCAGGATCAATTTTACGGATCTAACTTTTCGCAGCCGCTGAGATGCTGCTACACTCAAAATGCAATCTATAAAAAATTTTAAGCTCCATGATCACAATTGAATCAAAACTCCCTGCGCAAGGCGTGACTATTTTTAGCGTCATGAGTGCAATGGCTCAGCGTCTAAATGCACTGAATTTATCTCAAGGTTTTCCTGATTTTCCAGCACCTCCAGCGCTGTTAAATGCGCTAAGTGATGCAACGCAACAGGGTTTTAACCAATATGCGCCCGGCGATGGACTGATGCATTTGCGTGAGCAATTGGTCCAACTGTTTGCCCAACGCGACCAATTAAATATTGACCCTCACACCGAAGTGACCATTACCCCGGGTGCAACCATTGGTATTTTTAGTGCCATTCAAGCCGTGGTTCATGCGGATGATGAAGTGATTATTTTTGATCCGAGCTATGACAGTTATGCGCCCAGTGTAAAATTGGTTGGGGCTCATCCCATTCACATTGCCTTAGAGACGCCACATTTTACTGTGGATTGGAATCGTGTTGCCGCTGTGATTAACGATAAAACCCGGATGATTATTGTCAATACACCGCATAATCCAACAGGTGCTGTTTGGGGGCGTGAGGACTGGCTCAACTTGATCGAACTGATTCGAGATAAAAATATTATTGTGCTATCGGATGAGGTCTATGAGCATTTAATTTTTGATGGTCGTCAGCATCTATCTGCTTTGTCATTTCCTGAGCTGCGTGAACGCAGTTTTGTCGTGGGCTCATTTGGTAAAACCTTTCACGTCACAGGTTGGAAAACCGGTTATTGCATTGCAGCGCCAGCCTTGATGCAAGTGTTTCGCCAAATCTATCAATTTGCAAATTTCTGCGGTGTTACGCCCGTACAAATGGCATTGGCTAACTTTATGGCAGAACATCCTGAGCACATTGCTGAATTGGCCGATTTTTACCAAGCCAAGCGTGACCGTTTCAATGCGGGCTTAAGCCACTCTAGATTTGAGTTGATTCCATCGGCAGGTACCTATTTCCAAAACCTTGATTACAGTGCCATACGCCCAGATTTAAGCGATGTGGAAATGTGTCAGTTGTTGGCAGAACAACATAAAATCGTGGCGATTCCTGTCTCGGCATTCTATCAAAAACCGCCGGAAAATTTACGATTATTACGTTTCTGTTTTGCCAAACAAGATGCCACCTTAGATCGAGCTGCAGAGATTCTCTCCGCGGTTTAAAGCCGTATCTGCCCAAACGTTTTTTTAAAACAGACATGTAGAAATAATGAAGCCTTGGTTACTCAAAAACTAAGGCTTTTTTGAATGCCAACATGATAGTGTTATCAGTAACTTAAAATCATAAAAAGCCGCGTCTAGGACCTGAGCATGTCAAAACAACAGTCCCTCGTTACTCAGCAAAATTTATGGAAAACGTTTTTAGTTTTTCTGGTGCCTTTGATCGCCACCAATATTTTGCAGAATTTATCTGGGACCATTAACACCGTTTTTGTCGGTCAGATGCTTGGGGTGCATGCCATTGCAGCGGTTGCGGTATTTTTCCCGATCTTGTTCTGTTTAATGGCTTTTGTGATTGGACTCTCGGCAGGTGCAACCGTGTTGATAGGGCAAGCTTGGGGCGCGCAGAATCTTGAAAAAGTTCGTACTGTGGTGGGTTCCACTCTGTTTATGACCTTGATTGGTGGCAGCATCATTGCCTTTTTAGGGGTGATATTTGCCAAGCCCATTTTATTGGCCTTAGGCACAGCCCCAGACGTGATGCATTTATCTTTGCCTTATGTGCAATGGATGCTTGCCGGTAGCCCACTGCTCTTTATTTATATTATTTATACCTCGATTTTGCGTGGGGTCGGTGACAGTACAACACCGCTGATTGCATCGGGTATGACCATTGGTTCAGGGCTGATCATTACACCAGTACTAATTGCAGGAAAATTTGGATTTCCAAGTTTAGGTATTATTGCCCCTGCCATTGCCAGTCATATCGGCTTTTTAATTGCCTTGGTGTTTTTATATTTCTATTTAAAAAGGAAAGATCACCCGCTCAAACTCGACTTCGAGTTGATTCGTCATATTCGCCATCAACATGATCTCAGCAAAATTATCTTAAGACTGGGGATTCCAACGGGTATTCAGATGGTCACGACCTCTGTGGCTGGTCTCGTGATTGTCGGTTTAGTTAACCGCCATGGTGCTGATGCTACTGCTGCATATGGCGCGGTCAATCAGGTTTTGAACTATATCCAATTCCCGGCCTTGTCCATCGCGATTGCAGCTTCTATTTTTGCCGCGCAAGCCATCGGTTCGGGTCAATCTGAACTAATTAATCGCGTGAAACGTACGGCCATCGGGATGAATTTCATTATTACTGGTATTTTGGTGGCATTGGGCTATTTGTTCTCTAAATATTTAATGGCGCTGTTTATTACAGATCCTGAAGTTGTGGTTCTCGGTCAAGAATTGCTGTTCATTGTGCTTTGGTCGATTTTATTTTTTGGTGCCAGTGCGATTTTTGCTTCCATTATGCGGGCTAGTGGAACGGTGACCGTGCCGATGATTATTAATATTATGGCGATTATTTGCATTGAAGTGCCGTGTGCCTACCTATTCAGTGAATGGTGGGGCTTAAAAGGCATTTGGTATGCCTATGCTTTGGCTTTTGTCAGCTTATGTATTTTACAAGGGCTGTATTACCAACTGGTATGGAGACGAAAAGCCATCAAAGTATTGCTATAAAATTTGCTAATAGCGTTCAATGCCAATCCACAGATTTGCATTTCAATATGAAAAATCTTGTGCGGACTCATGCATATAGTTTGCCGTTAAACTGCTGTTTAATTTTCAACATTTTGTTTTATATCCTGTTGATTTATCTACACTTAAAACACAATAGATTTAAAAGTTACATATTTTCAAACAATTATGGTTTGGCATAGATTTTGTTCTTATTCCTTTTATCTTTTAAGAATAATTGGGATGAGAAATTTTTTATGTCTAAACGTCAAATAAAGCTTGGGGCTTTTATTCCAACCACCTCACAGCATGTCGCGGGTTGGCGTCACCCCGAATCGCGCCCACAAGATCATCTCAATATTGATTATGCAATTGAACTGGCAAAAACCGCAGAGCGTGGTCTATTCGATGCCTACTTTCTTGCCGATGGTCTGTCTGTCCGTTGGAGTTCTGCTGTCGAAGGTGAAAAAGGTTTGGGCGATAAAGGCGTCGGCTTTGAACCTGTCACATTGTTTGCTGCCCTTTCGGCAGTGACGCAAAATATTGGCTTTATTGCCACAGCATCCACGACTTATGAAGACCCTTATATTTTGGCGCGTAAATTTGCCTCTTTAGATCATATTTCTAAAGGTCGTGCTGCGTGGAATGTGGTAACGACAGCCTCTGCCGATGCCGCAAAAAACTTTAACATTCAGCAGCACCCTGAACCCAAAGAGCGTTATGAACGTGCCGATGAATTTATTGAGGTGACTCAAAAACTTTGAGACTCATGGGAGGATGATACCTTCCATTACAACAAAGAAACCGGGCAATTTTTTGATGCCCGCAAACAACATCAGCCCAATCATCAAGGTCAATATTATCAAGTACTGGGTGCACTCAACGTCTCTCGCCCACCGCAAGGCTATCCGGTGATTGTTCAAGCAGGACAATCTGAAGATGGTCGTGAACTGGCCAGTAAATATGCCGAAGTGATCTTTACTGCACAACAGAATTTAGCAGATGCGCAAGCCTTTTATCGTGATGTCAAAAACCGCTTAGTGAAATATGGCCGCCATGCAGATGACCTGAAAATTATGCCGGGCGTTTCGATTTTTGTTGCCAAGACAACTCAAGAAGCCCAAGAAAAATATGACTTTTTAAATAGTTTAATTCACCCAGAAGTGGGTTTAAGTTTATTGTCTGCTTTGGCAGGTGGCATTAATCTGGCCAAATTTGATCTAGATGCCCCTTTCCCGAAAATAGAAGATGCAGACATTAATTTCTCCAGTCGTCAGCAGATGATGATTGATATTGCCCGGAAGCACAATTTTAGTATTCGTCAGCTCTATCAATATATCGCTTCAGCCCGTGGACATTGGACCTTGATCGGCACGCCGGAACAAGTCGTAGACCAACTGCAGGAATGGTTTGAGAATGACGCTGCCGATGGTTTTAATGTCCTACCGCCAACAACACCTGCGGGGTTAAATGACTTTGTCGATCTCATCGTTCCTGAACTGCAACGTCGCGGTCTATTCCGAACAGCCTACGAAGGCACGACTTTACGTGAAAACCTCGGTCTAAAACGCCCTGAGAATCAATATGTGCTGAAGAATCAACAGGTGCAGGCCTCTTAGTAAATTTTTACAGTGTTTTTATTAACCCATCTCTAAAATGCCTCTTCCGAGGCATTTTTTCTATCTGAGTTAGGCCATCTGCATAAAATCCCTTAATTTTATTATGTGTTTATATATAAACAGATAAGTTCTGCAAGATTTTGGATGATGCATCCACAACAAGCGATTAATTTCTCTGTTGATTTTAAAACAGTAAAAACTTCACAATAAAATAATATCTTGTTTTATAACAATATTTTTATTGGCATAAACATTGTAATACTCCTAGTGAACAATAACATTTACAGAGTTTATTTATGTCAAAACGTCAAATTCGCTTAGGGGCATTCGTACCAGGGACTTCGCAACATGTGGCAGGTTGGCGCCATCCTCAGGCTCGCCCACAGGATAGTCACAATTTAAAATACTTTATTGAACTGGCAAAGACCGCAGAGCGTGGCTTATTTGATGCCTATTTCCTTGCGGATGTTCCCGTCACCGTCGATCCTGATACAACACCTGATTTGGGTCTCAATGGCACCTTCTCTGCCGGGCTCGAACCGGTATCCCTATTTTCTGCACTTGCAGCGGTAACCGAACATATAGGCTTTATTGCCACAGCGTCGACCACCTATGAAGCACCTTATAATTTGGCGCGAAAATTTGCCTCTTTAGATCATCTGTCTGAAGGTCGGGCGGCATGGAATGTGGTGACCACTTCTGGCAGTGTGGTTTCAAAAAACTATGGCATCAATGATGCGCTGCTCCCCAAAGAACGCTATGAACGTGCGGATGAGTTTATTGAAGTGGCACAAAAGCTTTGGGACTCTTGGGAAGATGATGCCTTTGAATACAATAAACAGACTGGGCAATTTTTTACGGGCGATAAACTGCATCCACCTCGCTTTAAGGGTAAACATCTTGCGGTACATGGTGCATTAAATATTGCTCGTCCACCACAGGGCTATCCCGTGATTGTACAAGCGGGACAGTCTGAAGATGGTCGTGAACTGGCCGCCAAATATGCCGAAGTCATTTTCACCGCACAGCAAAAATTAGAAGATGCCCAAGCCTTTTATCGTGATGTGAAGTCGCGTCTTATCAAATATGGTCGCCATGCCGATGACTTAAAAATCATGCCGGGTGTATCGATCTTTGTTGCACAAACTGAAGCCGAAGCTCGGGCAAAATACGATGAATTAAATGCATATATTCATCCGACTTTGGGACTGAACTTACTCAAACAATTGGGTGGTTTTACTGAAGACCTGTCGCAATTTGACCTCGACCAAACGCTACCAGAACATTTAACACAGGCGCAAAATGGCGCAAGCCGTCAACAACTGATTTTAGAGATTGCGCGTAAAAATAATTTTACCATTCGACAACTTTACCAATGGGTTGCAAGCGCACGTGGGCACTGGACGCTGATTGGAACACCCGAACAAATAGTCGATCAACTACAAGCTTGGTTTGAAAATGAAGCGGCGGATGGTTTCAATATTTTGCCACCAACCACACCTGCAAGCTTAGATGATTTTGTAGATTTGGTTGTCCCTGAACTGCAACGTCGTGGTCTATTCCGCACGGCTTATGAAGGCAAGACCTTACGGGAAAACTTAGGTTTAAAACGACCTGAAAACCAATATGTTTTAGAAAAAAGACATACCTCCCAAGCCTCATAAACCAACGCTTGATAAAACTTAAAAACAAATGCCCCAACTGGGGCATTTTTATGGACTGATATTGATCCAACTTAAGCGATGATCATACTGATATATCTGATAAGCCTAAAAAAGCCCTGAATTCAGGGCTTTTACATTGTCTAGGAGATGGTCAATCCAGACTTACCATGCAAATTTATAATCGGCAAATCGGTGAGATAAAGGTTCAAGCAACTGATCTTTTACTGGATCACTAAAGTCAGTCAAAATGTCATTTTTAATATTGGTCAGACGGACATCTTCGCGTTTACGCGGATGGGCTAAATGAATATCTACAATACGTTTAATTCGTCCCGGATGTGGCTGCATGACCACAACCCGATCACCCAAAAATATCGCCTCTTCGACATCATGGGTGACAATGATCATGGTGATTTTTTCACTTTGCCAGATTCGCTGCAATTCATCCTGTAAATTTTGACGTGTCAATGCATCAAGTGCACCAAAGGGTTCATCGAGTAATAAAATCTGTGGTCGATTCACCAAACTACGGGCAATCGCTACACGTTGATTCATCCCACCAGACAACTGCGAAGGATAAGCATCTTTAAATTGGGTTAATTTGACCAACTCTAAATGTTCATCAATCAATACATCTTCTTCTGCACGGCTAAACTGGCTTTTATGCAATGCAATCCGTACATTTTCCCGTACCGTCAACCATGGAAACAGGCGATGATCTTGAAACACGATACCACGTTCCAAACTCGTGCCCTGTATAGGCTGACCATCAAGCAAAATCTGGCCCTGAAACTGACGCTCTAGACCAACCAACAACCGTAATAATGTGGATTTTCCGCAGCCACTACTTCCCACAATACTAATGAACTCACCCGGCTGAATATTCAGGTTAATGTCCTTAAGTACGGTTAAGTCTTCTTGCTTTTGTGTGGGATAATGTTTCGTTAGCTGCTGAATAGAAACCGAACCAGCTTGTTCTACGCTCATATCATTATTCTCTATTTGTGCTGACAAACTTTGCTGGACTAAACCTTAAAGTTTAGCCAGTGACACTTCCGTCGATTTAATTAACACCACCACCTCTGAACCTACTTTTAAATCTAAATCCTTCACCGAACGCGTCGTGATCACGGACGTAAAAAAGCCCGCTTTGGTTTCCACATCAATTTCTGAAACCACTGGACCTTCTACGATTTCATTAATCACGCCTTTGAATTGGTTTCGCACATTTACTGAAGTAATCGCCATTTTAATTATGCCTTTTGTTATTTAGAGAGCTTTACTATAAAACAGTTCAATCACTTGCTATATCTTGATTTATCCTTTAGTTATCCCGATTTTATTTATCTTAAAATCAGATAAATAATCCACGCATGAATTTATCGGTGAAACTGATATTTAAATATCGAATTATTATTTATCTTTTATTTTTAAATCTTTCATCATGATCTGCATTTTCAACAACTATAAGAAACGATATGTCTATTTTGACCCACCCTGCAGTGCCCTCTGCACTGAAACATAAACGGGCAACAGCGACCGTCTTTGCAGACCCGTTATCGCAAGCGTTGTTGTCTCGAATTGAACAAATTGCACCAAGTGAGGCCAATGCACTCATCATTGGTGATACAGGCACAGGTAAAGAATTGGTTGCACGCCAAATCCACCAATTGAGCCATCGTGCCAAAGGTCCATTTATCGCGGTGAACTGTGGTGCCTTTACCGAATCCTTGGTCGAAAGCGAATTATTTGGACATGAAAAAGGAGCATTTACAGGGGCAATTAACAGCCGTGTCGGTTGGTTTGAGGCAGCCCATAATGGCACCTTATTTTTAGATGAAATTGGTGATCTGTCCTTGCCGATGCAAGTCAAATTACTCCGTGTTTTACAAGAAAGAGAGATCGTTCGAGTCGGCTCCCTCAAATCCATTCCGATTAATGTTCGGATCATTGCCGCAACCAATGTCGATTTGGAGCATGCCGTACAGGACGGGCGTTTCAGGGAAGATTTATTCTACCGCTTACATGTGGCGTTGCTACGTATTCCACGTCTCGCAGAGCGTCGTGGTGACATTTTGCCTTTGGTTAAACACTTCATTCAGGTCTATCAAACCAATCCACATGACACACCATTACGCCTCAGCCAACTGGCTCTCAAAAAACTCAGTTTACATAGCTGGCCGGGCAATATTCGCGAATTAGAAAATACCATTCAACATGCGATTTTAGTCAGTGAAAAAGGTGTGATTGAACCAGAAGATATTAGTTTTTCGAGTATTCAAAGTGCATCGTCGTTTTCGCGTGCAGAACCTTTTAACTTACAAAATGCCACCTCTGCTGTAGCCAACATCAAAGATATTCAAGATGCTGGACAGTTACTTGAGCAGACCTTTTTACAAATTTTTCAAGCCGCAAATCAACTTAAGCAAGACAATATTAATGAGCTGATTGAAGAAAAATTTATCCGTAGTGCATATCAACACTGTCAATACAATCAAGTGCATACGGCTCGTTTGCTTGGAGTGACACGCAACGTGATTCGTACTCGCCTGATTAAATATGGCTTATTATAAATAAGTCATATTTTTATTTTCTCCACATTAAAATAATAATCCAGAAAAAAACTTCCAATTAAATATTCATCCACATCATTCTTTATTCATTGCATTATTTTAAATATAAAAAATCAGCAATAAAAAACCTCGGTATATCCCGAGGTTTTTATTTAATTTCCATTTCGTCTAGATTATTCCACAGGGTTACGTTTCCATGCTGTAAAGTATTTTTCTAGTCCAATCAAGAAGTAGTTAAAGGATAAACCCACGAGGGTAATGACTAATATGCCCACAAACATTTGTGGAATTTCAAAGCTAAATTGCGAATAAATAATCAGATATCCCAGACCTGCTTTGGCACCAAACATTTCTACTGCAACTAAGGCCAAAATAGAAATTGCCCCTGCCAGACGGATACCGACAAAAATCGTGGGTACGGATGCAGGTAGAATCACTTTTCGGAACAATTGATAGGGTTTTAGGCCCATGGTTCGTGCCGATTTAATCAGTAAAGGATCGACCGTTTGTACGCCTGTAATGGTGTTCAATAAAATCGGCCATGTGCACGCGTAGACCAACAGACTGATTTTTGAGGTTTCACCAATGCCTAAAAATAAGATAAACAGCGGCATCAACGCCAATGCTGTGGTATTTCGAAACAATTCTAACAAGGGATTTAAGGTTTCAGCCACGAGCTTGTACCAACCAATGATGAGACCCAAAGGAATGGCGATCGCTAGGGCCAAAATGAAACCAATAATGGAACGCTTTATACTGGCCAAGAAATGGATGCCTAATTGACCGCTTTGATATAGCTGCCATGTGGTTTCCAATACTACAGATAACGGCGGTAAAAAAGCCGGATTGACCACACCACTCCGCGGCAGAATCTCCCACAGCAAGAAAAAAGCTACAATAGCAATGGTGCGTTTAAAGACCGTGTTTAACCAAGTGAATTGTAGTCTGGGTTTAATGTCATTATACGATTGCGTATAACTGATGGCTTGTTTAGTCGATGACATAAATAAATCCTCTGAATATTTTAGTTATGTGCAAGCTGTTTATGTTTTTCGAGGGCTTGCGCTTTAATCACTTCTTCACTGAGCAATGACCAAATTTTATGGCGAATTCGACCATATTCAGGCAATGAACGGACATCTTCACTGGAGCTGCGCAGGCTTTGAGGAATTTCTATCACTTCCTTAATTCGCCCCGGTCTTGAGGTCATAATCGCCACGCGCTGACTCAGATAAATTGCTTCATCAATACTGTGAGTAATAAAAACAATGGTTTTTTTCGAGCTTTTCCAGATATTGATCAGCTCGGCTTGTAAGGTTTCTCGGGTTTGCGCATCTAGGGCAGCAAAGGGCTCATCCATTAACAAAATTTCTGGTTCATAAGCCAAACTTCGGGCAATCGCAACCCGCTGTTTCATCCCACCTGAAAGCTCATTTGGATAATGCTTTTCAAAGCCACTGAGGCCCACAAGCTGCAAATAGTATTCGGCTTTTTCACGGCGTTCTTTTTTTGCTACGCCTTTGGCTTCTAGACCAAATTCGATATTTTCCAGTGCGGTTAACCATGGATAGAGCGCATATTGCTGGAACACAATGCCACGGTCTAAACCCGGTTGAGTAATCTGCTTGCCACTCAGTAAAATCTGCCCTGCCGACGGTTTGGTTAAACCCGCAATTAAGTCTAATAATGTAGATTTTCCACAGCCACTTGGCCCCACGATTGAAACAAATTCACCCGGTTGAATATCCAAAGTGACATTTTCTACAGCAACAAACTCAGGCTTATAATTTTTACTGCCGACATAGTTCTGTGCAGGAAAAACCTTACGCACGTGATCTAAATGTAATGCACTGGTCATTGTTATGTTCCTTTTGATTTTTGGTCTTGCGCATAGGGATTAAATTCATTGCTATAGATGCGACTGACCTCAATTTGATTCGGTTTTAATTTGTGTTCTTTTTCTAAGGCACTCACCCATGGGGCAAAATCCTGATCTTTTTGCACGCCACCGACTTCGTGAACACCTGTACCTGTGTAATATGGAATCAGTGCTGTATTTTCATTGCGTTGACGTTTTTCAATAATGCTTTCCATACGGGCAATGATTTGCTCTTTCGGCGTGTTGTGTAGCCATTCCTGAGCTTTGGCCACGCCACTGACAAAAGTACGAGCCAACTCAGGATGCGCTTGAATAAACTCTCCACGCATCGAAAAACTGCCTGCGGTAAAGGGCCCGTATAAATCAATATCTTTAAAGATGCTGCGTACACCACCATTTTTTAAGGCACGTTTTTCCAAAATGCCAGAGAACACTGCAATATCAATTTGCCCATTCCTTAAGGCTTGTTCTGAGCTCACCGGTGGCAACATAATCAGCTCAACTTGACGGATTTCATTATCGGTTAATCCATGGCGAGCCAAATAATCTTTCACCACAAAGTCATAATGTGCCCCATAGGCATTCACTGCGACTTTCTTGCCAATAAAGTCTCGTGGGCTACGGATAGAACTATTTTCTAGCACATAAAAACCCACGTTTTGTTCAGCATCACTGCCATAAGAAGCCACTACGGGAACGACATCTAGACCCGCAGCGATGACTTTCACCACAGCACCATTAAAGGCGCCAGCAAAATCAACATCACCGGCCACCAAAGTGAGTAAATCTTGTGGCCCACCTTGTACTGTGCCGACATAACTGAGTTTAATGTCGCCTAAATAGCCCAAGTCTTGTGCCAACTCAGGCAAAGACACCAGTCCCGGATAACTTTGATAGCGTAGTTCTTTTAAAGCCACTTGCTGAGGTTCATCCACTCGCTGCGTGCTGCAACCAACCAAGACTGTGCCACCGACCAATGCTGCAAGGAACATATTGCGCCAAAGTTGAGGAATGTTATGGATTGTCATTTTTTTCATTGTTATGTTCTCCTATCCAACCTGCTGCCAAACTAAAACTTTACGCTCAACCCAAGTCAGTACCGTATTGAGCAACACGCCCACAATTCCTATCAGCAACATGCCAAAAATAATCAGTTCGACATCAAAAGCCTGACGCCCTTGAATCACGATATTGCCCAGACCATTGCCATAGTTCGCCAATAAAAATTCAGAGCCAATGGTGGCAAGCCATGCGAAAATCAGCCCAAGTTGTAAACCAACAAAGATCTGTGCCGAAGCGCCAGGCAAAATCAATTTACGAAACGCGTATGTCTTGGGAAATTGGTAGACTTCGGCCACTTCACGATATTTATGCGAAATACTGCTCACGCCTTCAAAGGTATGTAGCGCCACGGGGTAAAACACCGACAAAGTAATAAACAGCACTTTGGCGCCATGTCCCTCACCTAAAAAAGTCGAAATGAGTGGCAACCATGCAAACAGCGAAATTTGACGCAATACATGAAAGCTCGGTGCAAATAACCAATTCGAAAGGCGTGAACTCGCGATCAAGATGCCAAATAACACACCCGCTATCGCACCTATGCCATAGCCAATAAAATTACGTGCCAAACTTTCGGCAAAGCCTGTCAAAAAGCTCGGTTGTTGGAGCACGGTCACAGCTTTTTGCAGCACGAGCCATGGACTAGGAATCAACTTCGGATCGACCCAATTTTGCTGTGAGGCCACTGCCCACAGTGCGATAAATGCCACAGGTAGAACGAGTGCTTTTGCTGCTTTAACTAAGACTTGGCGCGCTGCCCCGTGTAATGAAAGAATGCTCATGAGTTGCCTCCTACTCGGGTTGCGTGAAAGCGTGCCGTTTTTTCTAACCAAGCCAGCAAGGTATCTAAGACATAGCCCGTAATACCAATCATGATGATCGCCATGAAGATCAAGTCCATCTGCATTAGCTGACGTCCCCACACCATGAGATAACCAATTCCTTCACTACTCGCTAATAATTCGACAAAAACCAATGCCAACCACGCCTGCATAATGCCTTGACGTAAACCACTGATCACACTGGGTAGTGCAGCTGGGAAAATCACTTCTTTGAGTTTCTGCCAATTGCTGTATTGGTAAACCTCTGCCACTTCCATCAAACTATTCGGCACATGAGTAATGCCCTTATAGGTTGCAATCAACACCGGTGGTAAAACAGCCAATGAAATAGCGGCAATCTTCAAAGCCTCATCGATGCCTAAGAAAATCATCAATAATGGAATCCAGCCAACTATGGGAAATTGCGCAACAAGATTCACCGTCGGAAAGATAAAGTCCCGACTACGTTTTGCCAGTCCCAACACTGTACCAAGCAAAATCCCGACACTGGCACCAAGCAAGACACTCCATAAAATACGTTTGGCACTGATGGCAAAATGAAAACTCAATTCACCGCTTTGCCATAATTCGACTGTGCTTTGCCACACCAAACTCGGTGCAGGTAAAATTTGCTCAGGCAACCACTGTTTAAGTGTTGCCACATACCATAGACCGAACAACAAAACTGGCATCAGGAGTCCACACGCCACTTGCAAAGTTAGTTTTAAATAGGTCTTAAAAAAATCCAACGCACTTCGGTCACTTTGCAAGGGAACCGAATGTGCAGATACATCCGTAAGGCTCATAATTCTTGTCCTTTTACGCTCTGTTCTGAGACATCAGGTTTTAAAAATTGAATAAATTCCTGATCTTTGCTGATCAAAATAATCAGACCAATAAACACCAGCCCGATCGGTAAAAATAAATTTTGTAGTCCAACCTGTGCGCCAAATACGGCGCCTATCAAGCCACCCAACAGTCCACCCGAAGGTCCAACGAGGGCTAAAATTGGAGAAATCTTTGCCATCGCGGTTTGCTCACCCACTCGGGCGAAAGACATAAAATTGGCGATATGCAACATACCGAGTCCAAGTCCAAACATGACCGAAGCAGGCCACATCAACAGCGTGATTTTGGTTAAGGCTAAAATCAGTAATGCCGTTGCCATCAGGCTTAGGCCAATCAAATAAAACTTTTGATAACCCATCAGCTCAGCCAAACCGCCCATGCTAAATAGCGATCCCACAAAGACAATGCCTTGTACGGTCAGCAGCATCACTGCCATTGGCTCTGAAAGTGCAAAACTTTGGATAGCAATCACCACAATGAAAAAGCCAAAGTAGTTATTTGCCACGCTGCTCAAAAATTCCAATATGCAAACAATCCGCAGCGAGGCATGGGTTTTGATGAGTGCCAAAGGCGCCACAATATCTCGCCATTGAAAATGCGGGCGATTCGTCGCTTGTGGAGTGCTACGTTGAAAGCACCACGGAGCCAACAGCAAGGTGCCTAAAAAAAGCAAAGACACCACATAAAAACTTCCGCCATAGCCGAAATGCTCGATCAACAACACGCTCAATGCAGGCGCAATCAGGAAATATCCCATCATGTGCGAACCGCGAAACCAACCCGCACGGGCTGGACCTAAACGCTTTAAGTTGCTCAAAAAAACGGTATTGATCGAAACAAAACGCATGGGTAAGACAAAACTCACCAAGGCTGTCACCGCAAAGAGATACCATGCACCGGCTTTGAGTGGCGTTAAGCTATAGATCACAGCGCCCAACACACTGCCGATGCAGAATATTTTCAAAGACCCAAAGCGCTGTACCAACACGCCAATCGGCAATGCCATGATCAAAATGCCAAAATTTTGCGCTGCTGAAATTAACCCCAATTGCAATTCGGTGGCTTCTAAATGCACGGCATACAAGGAAATTAATACCCGTGCGACACCCACACCCAGTCCAGCCAAAATCGTGAGCAGTACAAAACTGCTCATAAATTTGGTGGTTAATGGACTGGCAATTACATTGCTTTCAATCGGACGACTCATGGCTGCGACTTACTTCGGTTGACCTTGAGCATTAAATTGGCGCCAGTAACCCTCTAACTTCAGCTCTTTCAAGGCATTATTTAGATACTTCGGCTCATACCATGTTTTGGTATCTACATCACGACGGATTAAGCGAGCGTCTTTGGCAATTTTTAAAGCACTATCAATTTGTGAACGATGGAATTCATCGAGCAGCGGTGTAGTACGGTCCTTTAAATTCCAGCCATCCCAAGTTTTTTGATAATCCACCAATGGAATGCCACTTTGTGCCCAAAGTTTATATTGCGCACTACGATTAGCTTCTTGAGAACTCCACTGCGCTTGTTTAATCAGTGTCGTCACGACACGTTGCACCACCTCTGGATATTGTTTTTCAAAGCTTTCGGTCACCCAAAAGTGTGCAATCGGTGATACTTTCGGATCTTTAATTTCTAGTAAAGTTTTTGCCACACCACGTGCTTGCAAACTAAACGGCGAAGTAATCGTGGCATCAATATCTCCCGTCGCTAACGCAGTACGTGCCGAATAGGCATCTTGCGAAATCACCCGTAAATCACGCTCTGTTAAGTTGTATTTTGCTAACACGCGGTTAAATACGATCTGACCATTGGTCCCTTTGAAGACGGAGAATTTTTTGCCTTTTAGATCTGCAAAGGATTTGGCATTAGAGCCGGCAGGCACCACCACATAAGTTGGGCCAAAACGCCCTGTCGAGAACAACACTTTGGTTTTTAATCCCGTCGAACGTCCAACCAATGAGGGCAAATCGCCATGCAATGCAAAGTCAACTTTGCCATTGGCTAAAGCTTCATTGGTTGCAGGGCCTGCTCCTGGGAAGAACAGCCAATTCACCTTAATGCCATCTTTTTTAAATTCTTGTTCGAGCACACCTCGTAAATGTGCTGTAGCTACAAAACTACCGCCCACTTTGGGTTTACCCCCCTCACCCGCGCCTGATACAGAAATACGAATTTCTTTGGGATTGGCAGCATGCAATTGAACACTTAAACCAAGTGCTGAAAGTGCCAAGAATGTAGCTGCGATTTTTTTAGAGATAATTTTCATTTTAAATGTTCCTTAATGGTTTAAATATTTGAATTAAAAGGTGTACTGAACTTGAGCTTGCAGCTCATTGGTGTCTTTTTGATTTGCCGTTTCGACATCAAACAGGTAGTGATTCAGCTGTAATTGGAATTTTGTGGTTTGCGCAAAAAACAGATTTAAGCCCAAAGAGTGAATGTCATATTCACCAATACGACCGCTCGCGGTGTCGAGATAGCTTGCGTTGTTTTTATTCGGGTTATAGCAGTCAAAACGGTAATAGCCTTGGACTGACTTTGGCCAGAAATCATCAAATTTGGCATTGGATTTAATACTGTTGTAGAACTGATCGCCCAAGGTGTAGAAAGCGGTAAAAGTATGCCCTTCCGCTTTGGCTTCTTTGATGTCTTGGGCTACGGTGTCGACATAATCGGTCTTGCCTTGCAGATATTCATAGGTCACACCAAATGGAGCGTGGTTATAATAAATATCGAAACCCAAACGATCGCGTTTTGCAGCATTATCAGTGATTCCGCCGGCTGAAATTTTCGATTCGCCTTTGATATAAGAAGCCCCAAACTTTAACTCACGGAAAATGCTGGCGTAGTCCACTGGCAATGTAAAAGCCACACGACCGATATAATCTTTGCCGTTGTTGTCATCCGCCTTATTACTGGCATTCCCATTGGTTACCCCTAAGGCATACTCAAACAGCGGCGCACGGTAGTTCGATGCAAAGTCGACAAAAGGTTTGGCATCACCACGGACGATAAATCCATTTTGACGGTTAAACAGTCCTAAAAAGGTCGAAGCTGCAGCGGTACTAATGGTCGGACGCAAATCTTCAGGAGACTGCACATCTAGACCAAAGGGCAATAACTGCTGACCGAGCGTAAAGTTGAGTTTGGCTGTTTCGGGGCCCGCATTGGTGGCAAAAGCGTTATAGCGAACAAAGGCATCTAGTAAGTTAAAGTTACTGTTATTGGTGCCATCATTGCGTTTGCCATAACCAAAGGACAATTGATAATCGAGGTTTTTGCCTTCGTTATAATCACGAAATAAATTCCCGCGCACACCAATTAGCGCAGTCCCAATATCAAATGTCGATTTGGTTGCCCCCAACACACCCGTTTCATCGAGCGCACTGGCACGTAGTTGAACCGTGCCATACAGGGTTGTGTCACGGGTCGATTTGGTGGTTTGACGTTCATATTGACGTGACTGATCGTACTTATAGTTTTCAATATCTGTACGTAAGCCGTCGATATCTTCGGATGTTGCTGTGGTTACTTCTGCAACCTGCGTTTCACCTTCAACATCAGCGGCGTTGGTCGTACCGTCTGTCGTCACAGCGGCCGTTTCGACGACTTGGCTTTTCGTCGCACCAGATTCCACTGCATTTAAGCGTTTTTGCAAACTCTCAATTTGTTGTTTTAAGCTACTCAGTTCTTGCTGAAGTGCTTCATCCGATGCAAAACTCAGCTGACTGGTTGCGGATAAAATCAGTCCGACCGCAACGGTTAATGTGGTTTTTTTCATGATTTGGTTTCACTAACATTTTTCCCAAAGCGCAAAATCCCCCAACCCCATGCAAGGTGCATGAAGTGAATGTACTGCGTGGGTTTTTTAAAAATTAATCTGAGTGGTCGTAGGTTTTATTCAACTTATGCACGACCGAAACTCGAAGACAGCTTTTAGAATTTAAGCGCGCATCATCGCGGGTGTCATAGCACAACAACATGCCTGTTGTAGGACACGAAAAGCAGAAAGATATCGATGCGTAAAAGTACTCATAAATGTTCCATACAGTGGTGAGTTTTGTTCACTCTAATATGGCAACAACTGTGCCAACATTTTAAGTATTTATTTTTTAAAGTTTTATTATTTAAATCTGATAAATTCTGTTGGTTTTAACGCCAAAAAACTGTTGGTTATTCAACAGTTGCTTATTTCAAATCATCAGATATCTCCATTTTTATATCTCATTTTATGAAATAAGAAATACGCTTTGGGCTTTTAATAACTAATGTTACGCCTATCAAAGTAATTTCGGATTTTTAAAATGATTTTTAAATCTATTCGATGGAGTCTTACATCTAGGGATTGAATAACGGGATTAGCCTTCGGCTGGAGGTACTCTTACGAAACGTTGTTTCTCATTCGACAAAATGAGAAGCGTGCTTCGCAAGGAAACCATCTTGCGGTGCAATACACCTCACCGACAAAACTCGTTCAATACCATCAAATGATTCAAAGGATCGTAAAAACATTTTTGATTAAAAGTCGTCTTGTCTCAAACAATTGCGGATGACACTACCGCGTATCGTTCTTTTATTTGGATCAAATTGCGCTTCTGATATTACTAGAGCATAAAAAAATCCACTGACGTGGGCTCTTTTCAATCGATTTTAATTACCGTTTATTGACCAAATTTAGTCGCCATCGCTGTTAATTTTTGATAACCCGTCGGTAGCAAACGTTGAATTAAATCAATCGCTTTTGCATCATTACCAATCAATAAACGGCGCTTATCTTTTTGTACTGCTTCAATGATTTGACGAGCCGCTTCTTCAGGTGGACAACGCAAGAATTTATTAAACGACTGTGCCGATTTTTGCGGGTTCATGCCTAAACTTTTCAGGCTATCATTCATTTTTGCGGCATTGGCAATATTGGTACGAATCCCGCCCGGATGTACACATAGCGCACTCACGCCACAGTTTTCAATATCCAATTCTTGGCGTAAAGATTCGGTAAAGCCACGTACTGCAAATTTAGTGGCATTATATGCCGACTGTGTTGGCTGTGCAGTTAAGCCAAACAAGCTGGAAATATTGATGATATGGCCTTCACCACTTTGCTTGATATACGGTAAAAATTCTTTGGTGCCATAAACCACACCCCAGAAGTTAATATTGACAATCCACTCCAGTTCTTCGTAGCTTGCCCCTTCAACGGTCGTACCCAATGCCACACCCGCATTGTTAAAAATCATATTCACCGAACCATGATCTTTAACGGTCTGTGCTGCCCATGCTTTCATTGCCGCAAGGTCTGACACATCGAGTTTTTGCGTGGTTACACGTACATTGCTGGCTTTCACTAAGTCTACGGTTGCCGCAAGACCCTGTTCATTCACATCGCTTAAAGACAGATGGCAGCCTTGTTTCGCCAAAAGCACTGCCAATTGCTGACCAATACCTGAACCTGCACCTGTAATGGCAGCCACTTTATTTTTGAAGTTTTTCATTGTGATTCCTTATTCCTTTATGCTGCCGCTTGGCTTTATCACAGCGTGATCTCATTTGCCAATGTGTGCAGTTCGTCGACTTAATATAGTTTTGACAATACATATTGTCAATGTCATCTTAGGACGTGCTAAGCTGTTGAAATCGCCAATGCTTAAACATAGGTTTAAACTGAAATTATTGCTAAAATAAGATAAAATTCTGCTTTAGTTCAGCGTATATTTTCATGACAGATGCAACAAATCACACAGAACAACAACAGGCAAAAAATGTGAAGGAACGTCAATTTAAAGGGCTTTCTCTCAGTGAACGTAAGCAAGCGCGACGTGAAAAACTGATTGAAGCCGGTATAGAAGCCTATGGTACACATGGCTTTTTTTCAGTGACTGTGAAAGATATTTGTTTGGAAGCCAAGCTGACCGAACGCTATTTTTATGAATCATTTAAGAAAAGTGAGCAACTGTTCCAGACCATCTTTTTAAAATTAATCGATGAACTGCAACAAAACGTGATGCAAGCCATCATGCAAGCATCAACCGATTCTAAAAAAATGATTGAAGCGGGTTTAACCGCCTTACTGTTAACCTTAAAAAATAATCCACGTATGGCGCGCATCATTTACATCGATGCCATGTTGGTACAAGAGCTACATAACCAAGCCACGATTAATGAAACCATGATGCGCTTTGACCGTATGATTCATGCCTTTGTCATGCTCATGATGCCGAATATTGATCGTTCAGAACGCGAAATTTCAATGGTCGCAACAGGTCTCAATGGTTATGTCACCCAAATCGCGATTCGCTGGGTCATGAGTGGTTATAAACAACCGATTGACGAAGTTTTATCGTCATGTAGCGTGGTCTTTTTGGCCTTGTTGGATGCTTTTTCTGAAAAACCCAGGAAATAAATTCTGAGCTCAACACTGATCTTTACAATTTTTTGAATGATTTTTTTGTGACAACAACATGATGCAAAGCCCATGTTGTTGAATATTTCAGGATTTAAATTGTCACAATTTCTTTCTAAACCCCAATGAAAGATCATTTTTGCAATGATACTGTCATAATTAATCTTTGTAATAAGCCTGTCATAAATATAAAACGGTCTACCGTTTACATAAAATAGGGTATTGCGCTGTGAAAGATGACTATATTTTAATCGTCGACGACGAACTCCCGATTCGGGAAATGATCCATACTTCACTGGATATGGCTGGTTTTCAATGTCAGCAAGCTGAAGATGCCAAACAAGCGCACCAAATGATTGTGGATCAGCGTCCTGCACTGGTTTTATTGGATTGGATGATGCCTGGTGGCGTGAGTGGTGTAGACCTATGTCGTCGTTTAAAACGCGATGAAAATTTGTCAGAAATTCCAGTCATCATGCTCACTGCGCGCGGTGAAGAAGACCATAAAGTCCAAGGTCTAGACGCAGGCGCAGATGACTACATGACCAAACCCTTTTCCACCCGTGAGTTAGTGTCACGCATTAAAGCGGTGCTGCGTCGCTCAAATGCCTTGGGTGGTGAAAAAACCATTGATGCCAATGGTTTAATCCTCGATCCAGTCAGCCAACGTGTCAGCTTTGGTAACACCATTTTAGATATGGGACCGACTGAATATCGTTTACTGGCCTTCTTCATGACTCATCCTGAACGTGCCTATACCCGTGCTCAATTATTAGATCAGGTTTGGGGTGGAAACGTGTATATTGAGGACCGTACCATTGACGTGCATATTCGTCGTTTGCGTAAAGTTCTTGAACCTTTCCAAGCCGATCGTTATGTCCAAACTGTTCGTGGTACAGGTTACCGTTTCTCTACCCGTGCAGACGCTGTGATGGGTTAGTCATTTTAGGTCTTTAATTTTCTATGTACGAACCGTATCCCGTCCCTGAACTTGCCAGTAAACATAAAAAATTCCGTTACAGCAGTTTATGGACTTTTGCCAAGCAGGATTTAAGACTGCTGGCATTTTTCCTACTCATTGCTGCACTCATCGGCTTTGGTATCGGGTACTTATGGATCTGCATCTTAATTGCCTTTGCAGTGTTCTTTGCATTGCAAATGCGTTCGCTGTACTTGGTCAACGAATGGATTTCAAACCGTCCCTATGATGTCCCGCCGAATTTAGACGGTATTTGGGGGGCTTTGCTCTTTAATGTATACCGTGCGCAGCGTCAAGAACGCATTGTACAAGCTGAAATGGTTGGTCTGATCGACCGCGCTCAATCTTCCTTAGTGGCACTTGCTGAAGCTGTGGTATTGATTGATGAATTACACCAAATCGAATGGTGGAACCCTGCCGCAGAAAAGCTTTTGGGGATTCAACAGCTCGATCAAGGGCGCAATATTTTAAGTATTTTAAGACAGCCCAGTTTTATCGAATACTTTACCAATATCGATTTAGCCCCCGATGGTTTGAAAATGAAATCATCGGTGCTTGAAGACCATTATGTGCAAGTGAAATTGACCCGTTTTGGTCGCGAAAGTCGTTTACTGGTGGCCTATGACGTCACACGCATGCATAACCTTGAGCAGATGCGTAAAGACTTTGTCGATAATATTTCACATGAGTTACGCACACCGCTCACGGTTTTAAGTGGTTATATCGAAACCTTTACCGATCAGGAAGATTTAAATCCACGCTGGAAACGCGCATTCGATCAAATGCAGTCTCAAACCCGCCGTATGAATGCTTTGGTTAATGACTTGTTATTATTATCTCGTCTGGAAAATGATAAAAAAGTTGCTAAAAATCAAATCATTGAAATGCCCAGCCTAATGAACCAACTATATGACGATGCACATGCTTACAATGTGGATTATGGACATACACTGAATCTCGAGATTGATAGTCACTGTGACCTAATCGGATCAGATATGGAATTGGCGAGTGCCTTTAGTAACCTCATCACCAATGCAATTAAATACACCCCCAAAGGCGGTACTGTGACCATTGGATGGCATGATGATGGTACGCATGGTTATTTTACCGTTGAAGATACGGGTATCGGGATTGACCCGAAACACTTACCCCGTTTAACGGAACGGTTTTACCGTGTGGACAGCGCACGTAGTCGCCAAACGGGAGGAACTGGTTTAGGTCTTGCCATCGTGAAACACGTTTTGATGCAACATCAGGCACACCTTGAAATTGAGTCCAAAGAAAACCGTGGTTCGCTGTTTAAAGTCGTCTTCCCTAAAGAACGCTTGTATCATGTGAGCTAAGCAGAATCATCCCGCCGGTCTTGCTGTGCTTCCAACTGTTGTTCTTGTTGTTTGGCACGGCGATATGCAGGACGCTGTTGCATCCGTTGTAAGAAAGCCTGAATTTGTGGATATCGCCCTTGCGTTCGGGTCATGACGGCTTCTAATGGAAACGTCATCTGAATATCCGCAAAGCTAAACGGTCCCGCAAAATATTCATTTTCCGCTAAATGGTTTTCTAAAAACTCGATATGTTCTTTTAAGCGAGGTCGTACAAAACCTTTTTTGACCCCATCACAAATGCGATTAGCTACGGGTTTGATGACCCAAGGTACATGGCGTGGCACATTGCTCATGACCAACTGCATCACCAATAACGGCATTAGAGAACCTTCGGCATAATGCATCCAAAAGCGATATTGTTGTTTTGAATGTTCCGCCTTGGCTGCAAAAAAATCATGCCGATCGTACTTCTCTTGTAAATACTCCAAGATCGCTGCAGATTCTACCAAGACCAGTCCATCATCCTGCAATATGGGCGACTTTCCTAAAGGATGGATGACTTTAAGCTCAGGGGGAGCAGACAAATTTGGCTGGCGCAGATAAAACTGAACCTGATAATCCAGTCCTAATTCCTGCATTGCCCATAAAATACGAAATGAACGAGATTTTTCTAGATGATGTAGCACCCGCATGGGTTCATCTCCTATATGAAGTCTAAAATTTTCTTATTTCTGGCAAGCCATTACTATTTTGAAGTACTTAAATCATAAAAAGTGTCAGATCACTGCTTAGGGCTATATCAAAACTAAATTTTGCACAGTACAGCAGCAACCTGCTTTTAAATTAAACTAGAGTAGTTTTAATGTCTACACTGCGCAATAAAGTTTTTGTCACTGGGGTTTTTTCACAAATGGACAAGATTTTTTGCTCTAATTCTGCATCCAAGGACGTTTGAAAATGCAGGCGTCGCTCAACCCATTCAGCTCCTTCACGGTTCGCACAAAAGTCTGCCTCGACACGAAACTCACCCAATTGGATTTGTTTATGTGCTGCATACATGCGCAAGGTAATCATTGTGCATGAGATTAAAGATGCGCACAGTAAATCATACGGTGCTAAACCTAAGTCCCCGCCGCCAAATGATTCGGGCTTATCGGTAATAAGTTGATGTTTTCCACTCTGAATTTCACCTGACCACGGTGCTTGTAAGGTGTTTACTGTTGCCGTTGCGACGATACCCATAATGACTCCCTCATGGTTATGCCGCACCATTTTCACCACAGGTACGGCTGTTCACTTTTATTTTTAAGTTAACGTGATGGACGTATTTTATCAGGGAAAGCCGGTGCTTCTAGTCGTGGACCATCATAGTCTGGAATAGAGCCAAAGCGTTCGTCCTGATTAATCCACTGCTCACGGGCAATATTCAATTCTTCTTGTGTGCGCCCCACAAAATTCCACCACAGCAAAATCGGTGATTCAAAAGGTTCACCTCCTAATAATAAAACACGGCCACCTGCATGTAGGTCAATTTTGACTTGGGTTAAGCCCGGCTCAAGTACCACCATATTGTCTTCATTTAGCTCGTGACCATTGATACTGGCAGTCCCTTCGAGGGCCATAAAGCCATATTCAAATTTTGGATTGAGCGGCAGGACGGTACTTTGACTTTCCGAACTACGCAGATCGACACCCAATAATTCACTATGTACTTTTACCGGCGATTTAGT
This sequence comes from Acinetobacter sp. YH12027, assembly GCF_013420085.1. NCBI lineage: Bacteria > Pseudomonadati > Pseudomonadota > Gammaproteobacteria > Moraxellales > Moraxellaceae > Acinetobacter > Acinetobacter sp. YH12027. Next base: position 31,446 of record NZ_VOYW01000018.1, on the reverse strand, counting down.
CTGTAAAAATTCACCCACCAATACCGTCAATTCAATACCGTCTTGTGTCACCACAGGCAACTCTGGGTAATGGTCAAACTGGGGCGCCATATTGATTTTGTCATCTGGCAATGCAATCCAAAGCTGCGCAGCATGCATTTGCGTTTCAGACTCTGGAGCAACCTCAGTATGCGAAATACCATAACCCGCTGTCATGAGATTGACTTGTTTGGGCTGAATTAACTGATGTGTGCCCAAACTGTCGGTATGCATCATGGTGCCATCAATCATCCAGGTGAACGTTTGCAAACCAATATGTGGATGTGGACCGACATCTAAGCCATCACCTTGAGGGAAATGCACTGGACCGGCATGGTCAAGGAAACACCATGCACCAATCATCCGTTTATGCCGACTCGGTAAAGCACGTTTAATCACTGTGCCTTGACCAATTTCAGCACGGCGCAGTGGAAATTCTTGAATGAACTGATTGACGTATTTTTCACAATCGTCGGAATGAGATATTTCTGTGTAATTGGTATTGGTCATATTCTTACCCTAAATTTGGCTAAGCCGATGCAAGGACTATCGGCTAGAGCTATGCATTTTTTTCCATTATATCTGCATTAACTCAATCTTCTTCAGCTGTCATTAATACGCTGAATCACAGAGATAGGACAATCGTTTTTTTGTTGCCTAATATGACATACAGCATAACAGTTATTGATGCTTATTTAGACAACATCCAATGCGAAATTACTTGTTCAGATCACGTGAAATGTAAATTTAAGTAACACAAATTAACACTCATTTTTGACCAAACAATACCAAATAATTCACAAATCCTTGAAATAACGTGTTTAATTTTAAATAAAAATGGTATAGATTATTTGAGTTACATAAAATTACATACAAACCATGCTCACCCGTCGGTAATCTTGCATGATCAATGAGTATAAGAAAGAATCACGTGCACTGATCCAAAAAGCCTTGAAAGGAACCGTTGTTCGCGTTCCTGCTCAATTTCGTCAAGAATTTTTCCACTACCATCGTCGTCAACTTTTTAAATTCTTTTTCCAAGTCAACATCGTTGCACAATTGGCCTATCTCTCTTATGCCATAGCGGATTGGTTTATGTTGCCCGATGTGGGCTTGCTCGCGATAGGCTTAAAAACGGCCTATACCTTACTGATGATGGGCATCACATGGGTCATTTATACATATAGCAAGAGCATTTTACTCTTTGACTTGATGCTTCCCCTATCGATCGTTGGTGCTTCTGCGCTGTGGTTTAGTCTACTCAATTTATCCAATAGTCCCGATGTGCCGATCTATTTATATGCATCTTTGGTTTTTATTGTACTAGCCAATTTATGTGTACAAATCCGCTTTAAAGCTGCTGTGCTCATTTCTCTGTGTATCAGTCTAATCTTGCTGATTGGGGTGTATTTCGCCGTTTCTGGCGATATCCATCAACTGCAACTGTTTATCTTGATCTATTCTCCCGTGTTGTTATTTAGTTTGTATATCAGTTGGAATTCAACACAAAAATCCAGAATTGTTTTTTTACACAGTAAACTCGATCAGTTGAACCGTGAAGCGCTCAATATTATGGCGCATACCGATGTGCTGACTGGCTTAAACAATCGACGTCAATTTATTCAACTTGCCAATTATCATATTCATCATCAGTCCAAACCGTTGCAGCCACTTTCATTACTGATTTTTGATGTCGACAAATTTAAAAATATTAATGATCAGTTTGGGCACTATATTGGTGACCATGTTTTACAACAAATTGCAGAAACGTGCCGACATACCTTACGTAGCCAAGACATCATTGCCCGCTTCGGCGGTGAAGAATTTATTATTCTTTTACCGCAGACACACCTGCGTCAGGCTCAAGATATTGCCGAACGCCTACGACGGGCAATAGCCGATGATTATTTAGAACTTGATACACTACAAAAACTTAAATTTACCGTTTCAATTGGTGTTGCCGAATTTGGTCAAAAGAACCGAGATTTACAAAGTGTCATTCGCATGGCCGACCAGGCACTTTATCAAGCAAAATCTGCAGGACGCAATCAAATTTCAACTTATAAAACAGCAAGTTAATAATATATTTTGTAACATTCATCAGACGATTTTTTATCATTCATTCGAAAAATCCCTAGTTTCAGGTAGATATTTTTGTGTGTTTTTTGTTCATAATTTGTCCTAAGCCATTTATGGAGAAGGGACATGTCTGTTGATGTACGAATGAGTTCTCGGACTAATTCGTCTGCTCAGGAAGTTCGTAAAAATCATACTCATACTTTGAAACTTTCTGAGTGTGATCTTGCCAATCGTGCCGAGATTGAACAAGCCATTGCAGATCCTTTTGCACGTATTCCTACGCAGTTTAGAAACTATTTTCTACAACATCAGTATGCCCATCAGTTACCTTATTTACGTCAAGTGAACTATATGGCGCAGATTACGTTTCTTCTTTATTTTTTTGCTGACATTTTTATTATCCCTGACATGTTCTTTTGGTCAGGTCTTTCTCGAGTGGCCATGATTATTGCTGCCCTATTAGTTAGCTTCTATCTGTTTAAATACAAAAAAGATATTCGTGTGCTCGACATGATCTTACCGATTGGGACGGTCTGTAGCACCGCGATTTGGATTGGCTTATTATTGGCTTCAGATAGCCCAATGGTCTCGTCCTATATCTATGGTGCAGCGATCTTTATCTTGATTGCCAATGTCTGCGTACAAACACAATTTAAGCCCGCCTTGTATTGTTCGGGCCTCATTTCGCTATTGGTATATTTTGCGGTGAGTCAGCTTTTATCATGGCAAGAAGCACTGATTTTTGTGGTGGTGTCTATTCCTGTTTGGATGATCAGCATTCATATGAGCTGGAACAATACGCTCAATGCACGACGTCATTTTTTACGCACCCTGCTTGACGATTGGAATATGCATACGCTGAAAAATCTAGCGCATACAGATGAGCTCACCCAGTTATATAACCGTCGTCAGTTTGTTCAACTGGCTGAACATCGCATCCATGAATGGCCAACGCCTGCAAGCACTTGCTTATTGATGTTTGATGTCGATCATTTTAAACATATTAATGATAATTACGGGCATGATGTTGGTGATCAGGTACTGCAATGTATCGCTGAAACCACCCGCAAAGAAATGCGCCAAAAAGATGTCTTGGCTCGTTTTGGTGGTGAAGAATTTATTGTGCTGCTGTCTGAAACGCAAATACAGGATGCAATGTTGATCGCGGAACGTATTCGTCTAACGCTTCAAAATCAATCATTGCTGAATGTCGCAAATCACCCAATCCAATTTACCGTTTCCATTGGTGTTTCACAGCTTAAATCACATAAGCAAAATTTAACTGAACTCATTAAGCAAGCGGATATTGCGCTGTATCAGGCAAAAGAAAATGGCCGTAACCGTGTAGAGCGCTATGATTCAAGCATGAAACCCGAACGTAAATCGACGAAGTCTTGGCAAAGCTTTACTCATAAAGCGAAGCCTAAAGCTGAACCGAATAATGAAAGCGATAGTAGTTGGTCAATTGTTTATAAATAGAATGTTGAGATATAAAAAAAGGACGCTGAAGCGTCCTTTAAGTTTATTTAAAAACTATCTTCATCAAAACGGTCTTGATCTATTTTATAAATATGGAAACTTCTTTCAATTTGAATACCCAAGCCAAATTCAATCATGAGAGATGTAAGCTTGTCACCATCAATTAAAACAATGCCTGATTTCTTTGCTGACTCAATTGCTTCTTTACTAAAACAAGAAGTAGTAATAAATACGCCCTTTTTCGCCACTTGATCAGCCAAAGCTCCCTTAAACTGTTGAATGTCAGGGCGCCCCACCGTATTTTCCCAACGTTTAGCTTGAATATATATTTTATCTAAACCTAAACGATCTTCACTGATAATACCGTCAATGCCACCATCACTGGTTTTACCTATTGCTTGGGCTGCGTCTTGATGTGAACCGCCATAACCCATTATTACCAACAAATCGACAACTAATTGCTCAAAGAATTTGGGTGAATTACTTTTAATTTTATTTAATAGCTCATCTTTAATTGTTTGATTAAGCTCCTTTGATGATTGTTCGATTATTTCTGCAGGCGTCAAATGTTCTGTTTGAATAGATGTAGCATGCTCTTCTATTAGAACTAGATTTTGAATATTTTTATTATGGTTAGAACCAATTTTATAATCAGAAAACCCTTCAAACTGCATCAAATACTGATTAGTTATATTGGATAAGCTGGACAACTCAATAGACCAACCTAACGTACTTAATTCGCAAAGACCACGTGATGGTTGTTGTATCAAACCTGCTTTAACCAAATATGTTTTCGCCCAGCCAACACGATCATAAAATACTGTTTTTGTACCACTAGATAGCCTTAAATTTAAATCAGCTTCAGATAACCCAGATCTTTCAGCTAAAATTTTTGTGGCAGAACTTAATTTTATTGCCTCTTTTTGTTCTGCTAAAAGTTTCATTAATGGAAGCATCAACTGATCGTATGTAGGCAATGACATTTAACTTGCTCTTTTTAAAATAGTATTTTTCATAATTATAAACAAAAAAAAGGACGCTGAAGCGTCCTTTTTTTATTAGAAATATTTAGGTTTCCCTAAATAGCCGCGAGCATAGCTCTTGGCGTAAAACTGGCACGAAGCAGTGCTTCGTGAAACCCCAGTCTGGCGCAGGCATAGCCTTTGCCGTAATTTAGGCAAGAAACGTTGTTTCTTGAAATCCCTAAATTACTCCCACTCAATCGTAGCAGGTGGTTTAGACGATACGTCATAAACAACACGAGAAACTTCAGCAATCTCGTTCATGATACGTGTAGAAATCTTGTCTACTAAGTCGTATGGAAGATGTGCAAAACGTGCAGTCATAAAGTCCACAGTTTCTACAGCACGAAGCGCGATCACCCATGCATAACGACGGCCATCACCTACGACACCCACAGATTTCACAGGTTGGAATACAGCAAATGCTTGTGCAGTTTTGTCATACCAGCCGCTTGCGCGAAGTTCTTGCATGAAGATGTCATCTGCTAGACGAAGGATATCTGCATATTCTTTTTTCACTTCACCAAGAATACGTACACCTAGACCTGGGCCTGGGAATGGATGACGGTAAAGCATTTCAAATGGAAGACCAAGAGTTGTACCTAAACGGCGTACTTCGTCTTTGAACAAATCACGGATTGGCTCAACCAATTCGAATGCTAAATCTTCTGGTAAACCACCCACGTTGTGGTGTGATTTAATCACGTGTGCTTTACCTTGTTTGCTTGCTGCAGATTCAATTACGTCTGGGTAAATGGTACCTTGAGCAAGGAAGTTCACACCGTCAAGCTTACGTGCTTCTTCAGCAAACACCTCAATGAATTCACGGCCGATGATTTTACGTTTTTTCTCTGGATCAACTTCACCAGCAAGAGCTGTTAAGAAGCGATTTTCAGCGTCGGCACGAATCACGCGGATACCCATGTTTTTCGCAAACATGTCCATCACTTGTTCGCCTTCGTTCAAACGAAGTAAACCGTTATCTACAAATACGCAAGTCAATTGGTCACCAATCGCACGGTGTAAAAGTGCAGCTACAACAGATGAATCGACACCGCCTGAAAGACCCAATAGAACTTTTTGATCACCAATTTGCTCACGAAGTTGTTCTACGCGAAGATCGATGATGTTTTCTGAGTTCCACAAGTTACGGCAACCACATACGCCATGTACGAAGTTAGACAATAACTCAGCACCTTTCGCAGTATGAGTTACTTCTGGGTGGAATTGGATACCGTAGAAACGACGTTTTTCATCAGAAACCATCGCCACTGGGCAGCTTGGTGTGCTTGCAGTGACTTGGAAACCTTCAGGAATTTGAGTCACTTTATCGCCATGACTCATCCATACTTTTAATTGGTCTTTGGTATCTTCAAGATCACCAATTAAAGCATCACGGACTTTAATATCAACTTCTGCATAACCAAATTCATGCACAGTACCTGGCTCAACTTTACCGCCAAGCTGTTCTGACATGGTTTGTAGACCATAGCAAATACCTAAAACAGGTACACCAAGTTCAAATACAACTTGTGGTGCGCGCGGACTACCTTCTTCATGAACACTTTCTGGACCACCTGAAAGAATGATCCCGTTTGGGTTAAATGCACGAATGTCTTCTTCAGACATATCAAATGCGTACATTTCTGAATAAACACCAGCTTCACGTACACGACGTGCAATAAGCTGACTATATTGAGAACCGAAATCCAAAATCAGGATACGGTCTTCAGTAATTTGGGTATTGGTAGTCATGGCAAACAACTATGCAGGCAACGAATATAAGCGCCGTATTCTAACATTTTTCTTGGACTTTCGCACACTATTCGGACAGGGACAAAAACCACAAGCCAAACGATGTTTTTTACAACACATTTCAGGGCTTTATTGATTTACTTTAAATCAAGCCATAGACATGAAAAAAGCGGCAGAACGCCGCTTTGATAGATGCTCGGACTCATAACCGCTTTATTTTGATTTTTCAATCCAATGATCAAAACTAAATTTACCAGCACCATGTAACATGAGAAATAATAAACCGCCTGACATCGCCAAATTTTTCATAAAGTTAATACCATCTTCTGCACCGCCATGGAATAAAAATGCAGTGATTAAACTAAATACGGTTAGACCCAATGCCGCAAAACGCGCTTGAAAACCAAACAATAAAGCTAAGCCACCACCCAACTCGACTAAAATGGTGATTGGAAGTAGCCCTGCCGGTACACCCATTGACTCCATATAACCTGCAGTTGCAGTGTAAGCGGTAATTTTGCCCCAACCTGCCACAATAAAAATATAAGCCATCAAAATACGTGCAACGAGACTGATTACCGCATTGATTTGCGGCTGTTGACTCAGATTTTTCACCACTAGATTTGGATTAAACATACTGAAACCTATTTTTAATACTGTTCAAAAGATGTGCTTAGATTAGGTCGTTTCTTATTCTCTTTAAATATGCTTTTATAATACTCATCATTCCATATATAGAACGATTTTACTGATAATTAATTACGTTTTAATACTGACTTTGCTGCCCCAGACTGATAGCATCAGACCACTATTTTACGCATATAAGCCCCATGGAACTGATTGATTTTATACTACATGTTGATGACCATTTACTCGAGTTCATTACCAATTATGGCGTATGGATTTATGCAATTCTGTTCCTGATTATTTTTGTTGAAACCGGTTTAGTGGTCATGCCCTTTTTACCGGGTGACAGTCTTCTGTTTGCAGCAGGCGCGCTCGCTGCGTCAACAGGTGCCATGGATCCATGGGTTTTGGTGATTTTGCTGTTTATCGCTGCGGTCTTGGGCGACACGCTGAATTACCATATTGGTAAATATATTGGCCCACGTGTCTTTGAAATTGAATCACGCTTCATTAACCGCCAACATTTGGTCAATACGCAAAAATTCTTTGAAAAACACGGTGGTAAAACCATTATTTTTGCCCGCTTTATTCCTTTTGCACGAACCTTCGCGCCTTTTGTCGCAGGTGCAGGCAGCATGAACTACAAGTACTTCCTGACTTTTAACATGATTGGTGCGATTTGTTGGGTCGGTTCATTTATCACTTTGGGCTATTTATTTGGCAATATGCCCATCGTGAAAGATAACTTCACCCATCTGATCTTTGGCATCATTATTATTAGTGTTTTACCGGGTGTAATTGGTTTTATTCGAGCAAAATTAAAGAAATAAACCGATGTGGTGAACACCTTTAAGCAAAAAAGCGCAAAACCACGGGAAACATACATAAAATCAGCATCAGGGCCGATCCTTTATACAGAAGATCGGCCTTAATTTTTTGGGTCTTACCGGCCAAAATCGTCCGTCCAAATGACATCCAAAACAACGCAACAGGCAACAAAACTACACTAAATACAGCGAAAACCAAAATAAAATTTAATGGGCTTGCCCAAGTTTCTATCGGGAAAATACCTGCAGCAAAAAGCAAGGCTTTCGGATTTTTTAATGAGGAAATGAATAATTCACGTGGTTGAATTGAAGGATGTTTTTGATTGTACTGGTGTAAATGCGTCGATTTCCACAAATGAAAAGCCAACCATAAAACATAGGCAATACTGAGAAAATGTAGCAAGTGAATTAAATTCGGCCACACTGGAGCGCTTAAATGAATAATCAACGCCCACAAATTAATGGCATAGAAATAGCCCAATAATTCTGCAGGAATCAGCATGCACGTCTTTGCAATGCCTTGTTGATGTGCAGAGCTTGCCATTAGTGCATTGCTAGGTCCCGGCGTCATCATCACCGCAATCATTGCCAATACAAAAAGCCAACTCTCAATCATAAATACCCAGACAATGTTTCAAAGCGCACACCTTAGCCGAAATGAATTTAAAAAAACAAGTACGCGCTAGGTCAGTTTTATCCTTGTACAAGTCAATGCACTCACGCTGAATGTTCAAGACCAGAAGGAAGTATTGAAATACACCAATAATATTTAATTTAATTTTTTCATAGATTTAAATATTTTATTGGCTCTAAACAGTGCAGTTTATTTGGCTCAAAAAAAATGCCAGTAGACGCCTCACCTACTGACAAATTTTATTACACTTTTCTCATAGCACAGGCCTAAGCCTCAGCTCATGATCCGCTTATGATTTTGCTGCGGTAGCCGAATTTGCGCGAACGATAATCGGACAACCTTTAAATTTTGCTGCCTGTACAATCGCTTCTTGCTCACCTAGAACGCGTGAAAGTTCGGTACGTTTGGTATTTGAAGATTGTCCCATATTGACCGAAATACTCGGACCAATGCCCCAACCTCCACGGCTGCCCCAGCCACCACCAAGGCCTACACCCACACCAACGCCTGTACGCTTCGGTGTTTCTACACCATTTTGAATATAGTCGTGGATTCGGTTGTATTCGCTTTGCAATTGTTGGCAACTCAAAGACTGATACTGTATAGGTGAAACATAGCTTGGTTTTGGCGTACTTGCACATGCACCCAATACAACAGCAGTGAAAGCAACTAGACCACATTTAAGTGCATTCATACTTTTCTCGATACTACTTTTGCTCAATTTCATTGAACAATGATTGATAGGCTTGCGTCAATTTATGATCTGCAGCCAAATGGATTAAAGGTTGATTTTTATGATGAGATTCTTTCATCAGCACCGAAGGCGGTAACATGCTGTCCAATACAGGAAGTCCTTCATCTTTGAGTTGTTGTACAACTTCGCGCGGCAACTTCGCCTGTGCCTGAAATTGATTGACCACAATGCCTTCAATTTCTAAATGATCATTATGATCATCCTGCGTTTCTAACACATTTTCGATCAGGGTCTGTAAGGCACGTTTTGAAAACACATCGCAGTCAAATGGAATCAGCACGCGATCTGCCGCAATCAACGCAGATAAGGTAAAAAAGTTAAAGGCCGGCGGTGTATCAATAAACACTCGATCATATTGACCGCTCATCTGCTGCAAAGCATCGCGGAGTTTGTAAATTTTATGCTTAGATTCTAAGGCATGTGCCAACGCGCCTAAATTTGGACTGGCAGGAATCACATCTAAGCGTGGATAAGGTGATGCATGCACATAGCTTTCCAAACCTTTGGCACGACCTTTCAAAATCGAACCGATGGCATTTCCCAACAAACCTTTACTTTGTTGTGTCCCCAAGACTTCTTCAAAATAATTTTCAATATTGGGTTCAAGTGCAGGCTTATCTGCCGAATACGTCGCATCATCCCCCAACAAATATTGACTTGAATTGGCTTGAGGGTCGAGGTCAATCACCAAAGTTTTTAAACCTTGGTGCGCGCTTATCGCAGCTAAATTGACCGTAATACTCGATTTTCCTACTCCACCTTTTTGGTTAAATACCACACGCGTACGCATTCAAAACCCTCTAATCTTTGTTTTTCTACTCAAGCCTTGAAATCGGCCATGTGGATAAGCCATTTATCCAAAAACTGGTTTGATTATAACCAATGTAATGATGAAAATAAGTGCAATAGCTGCAATAAATAAGCCTGCACGGCGCTGAACCAATAAAACACTGTCATCTTTCTTATACGCTTTAGATAAAGAAGACAGAAGCGCCAAAAACAGTACAACTTTGGCATAGAACCATGGCTGCACATCAAAGTTTTTCATAAACAATAAGATAATTCCTGTTACGGCAATTAATGTCATTGAGCCATGTTGCAAAGCAACAAAAAACTTCCGGCCTGCTGGATTGGGTAAATTGCCCTGCGTCCCTTTAAACAGCGTAAAAGCACGAATGAAAATGGCAGCACAGCCTAAAGCCACGCCACACATATGAATGATTTTAATGATTAATTGCGTTTCCATGGCTCACCTTAAGATGACTTTGGTGCATGCGCACATTCAGGGCTAGTGGTGTCTTGACCTTTCCATTCTTCGGGTAAAAACGCATGAATGGCCAAGGCATGAATTTGCCCCGGACTAAGTAAATCACCTGCTGCGGCATAGACTTTTTGATGACGTTGCACCAAACGCAAACCTGCAAATGCCTCACTCACGATCACTGCTTTAAAATGCGACTCTTTACCTGGGAAATAACCACCATGACCTGCGGACTCATTCACCACTTCAAGATGTGTAGGCGCTAATGTCTGTAGACGCTCAATTAATTGCTGTTCTAAACTCAAAACGGCTCTCCCAAATTCAAAAAAAGGTTTAACTGGTCTTAGTATAGCCTGTATTTGTTCAAGTTCTTGTGTCGCAAACTTGCTGAAACCATCTGAATTGCATGATTTCATCAAAATGGAAGCCTTTGACCTACAAAAATCTTCCGAATTTCAAACAAATTGTTTTTATTTTATGCAAACGATGCACAGATTTTCATAAAGTTATTGACCTGAAAAATCCTTAATGTATTATACGTGGCTATGCGGGAATAGCTCAGTTGGTAGAGCATAACCTTGCCAAGGTTGGGGTCGGGAGTTCGAGTCTCCTTTCCCGCTCAAAATTTTTTCATTCGGTTTTTTATTTAAAAAATTGGATAGACTCCGCGGGAATAGCTCAGTTGGTAGAGCATAACCTTGCCAAGGTTGGGGTCGGGAGTTCGAGTCTCCTTTCCCGCTCCAAATTTTTTTCGATTCAGTTTTTTAGTAAAAAAACAGGATAGACTCCGCGGGAATAGCTCAGTTGGTAGAGCATAACCTTGCCAAGGTTGGGGTCGGGAGTTCGAGTCTCCTTTCCCGCTCCAAATTCAAAAAGCCCTCATCGAAAGATGGGGGCTTTTTTATTGTTGATTTTATTATATTTTTTAAAATAAGAAAGCTTTTTAGACTGCTTTCAAATAACGTCTATCCCAACGTCTTCAATTTGCAGGTGACCATAAGTGACCAAAAAGTGCCTTCAATAAATCAAAAAGATAAGAACCCCTTTCTAAAACTGCTTAAAAAATTATTCCACCGAAAATTCTATGTCATTAGACTTCTATTATTTTCAATTCAATATTTTTACAAGATCAAATAGGATCGTGACCATATTGCATCGCAAAGTAGACCTCGTGCACGCATCATTGGTCATACAGCCTTCCAGGTCATATTAAAGAAGTTAAATCAGCTCTTACATGACCAATCCATCTCAGACCATCACTATAAATTATTAAAAATTATTTATATTTTGGCTTACCGTACTGGTATGCGTATTAACGAAATACTCGGGTTACGTGTAAAAGATATCGAGGGTTTAAATCAATTTTCTATCTGGGTTCAACCTTATGGTTCAAAAAAACAAGGGAATCAACATCTGCTCAAAACGGATAGTGCGGAACGGATTGTGCCTGCCTACGCTTTGCTTAAAGATGATGAGTACCAATTCTTTAGCGATTTTGTTGTTGAAAAACGTTTAGAGAATAAGAAAAGTTTATATTTATTCAGCAACTTGAATGAAAATAAAAAACTGAATAAACACACTGTCACCGTACCCCTAAAACTGATATTAAATCAGGTCTTTAAAGTGCATCATTACTCCTTTCACTCTTTTCGTCACACTGCAGCGAATCACTTATCGCTTTTACTGAACTGTGAATATGCACCACTTGTGCAAAAGCTAACCGACTATAGCGAAAACGAATATCAAAAAATTCGAGCTGAGCTACTTCAAAATCAACATGGACAAAACCATTGGTTTGTTATTGCACATCTCTTAGGACATATAGAGCCAGTTGAAACATTCAAAAGCTATATTCATTTAAGTTATCTCATTGCTGGTCAAAAACTACTGAAACATCATCCAGATATGCCAAATGAATTGGCTAAAAAAATCATGGGCTACAATGTAACGTTTAAAAATTTGAAAATAACAAATGATGAAAAAGACTTTAATTTTGAAAAAAATCAGGCCGCTCTAGCAACGATATTATTGAACGATCAAACAAACTGGCTCCAGAGTAATGCGACTGACATTCTTAACGAACTGTCAGTACAAACAAATCAACCCCATGACTTTTTTGCTTTCTTCGCCGGCACAGAAGACTCTAAAATTTCACTTCAACGCTTTTATGAAACCTTAAATCAATTAGAGATTCACAACGATCCTCAAGCTGTATCTCAAAAAATGTGTTTACCAGAAGAACTCGTCAATTATTGATATGAAAATGCTCTAAATTTAGCTGCTATCAAATCACAAAAAAGCAATCCACGTTTATTTAGTATTGATAGCTCAACTCACTTAAAGCCAGCGATGCTTGATACTGATGCAGAGCTTCATGCTGTGACTTATTTTTTTGAACATCTACAGAAAATAGCTCGTAAAAATCCAGCACAAATTGAATCCGTTCTGAATATATTTTTGAATCGAGTGACCGCATCACACACAGGTATCCATTATCGCTGGAAGGATATCGATCAACTCGAACATTTTTACTCCCAAGTTAAGGCTTTATTTCCTGCCAAATTTTGGCACTTACTTGGACAAGATTTGCAAACAAAGTTAGATGCTAAACAACAGCCTCAACTTTTCAAATTAGCAAAAGCATCAACAGATAAACATCCATCAACTCAGGAAGAGTTTCCTCGTCTACAACTCTATTCAGTAAAAGATGGTCATGCTCTTGCTGCATTTAAATTTTGCTTACATCTAGCCTGTATTGGCAGACCTCGATCTCTTGAACTGCAAGTTGAAGCTCTAAAAATCACTACATGCGGTTAAATAATTTAACCGTTGCTTCCTTATCTAAAGCCAAACTTAATATATCTTTAGTAAAAATTGAGTGTCTGATCAACGATAATTAAATAGTATAAACTCTATGAATTAGCAGCGTCTGAAACAGGGATCGGTCATGCATACAACATCAGAAAAAACTGCAAAACAGAAAATGATATTAGCTAAGGCAGTTTTAGCTGCTGCTGAACGACTTGGTCTTGCACAGGATCAACTAGCCTTAATACTCAGTATAGATTCGGTGAAAACTTTAACCTCTCTTGAATTAGATCCCACTTCAAAACAGGGAGAAATCGCCCTCACTTTAATCCGTATTACCACATCACTAGATGCTCTGGCGGGTGGAGATACTACCTGGATGCAGCATTTCATGAAGTCATCAAATAAATTAACTAATGGCATTCCGGTAGAACAGATTCAAAATGCTCAGGGATTGTTCTCTGTTTTACAATTGCTAGAGGGTCTTCGAGCAGAACTTTAAAGAAATTAATGCATATAAATAATTTTGTATAATATTTTGAAAATTAATTGATTTATTATATTGTAATTCTTTAATTTAAGATTTGATATTAGGACAGTAATAGCTGTGTTTTAGGAAAAATCAGTGAATAATAAGTTAAAAGAAATTGCAGTTAGATTACAGCAAATTTTAGACCAAATCACATTATTACAAAATGAATATCAAAGCCTTTATCAAGAAAAAGAAAAACTTATATCGCTTGAAGAAAAAAATAAGAATTATTTATCAGCAGAAGAAAGACTTTTATTATTTTCTCAAAGGTTTATTGGACGAACTGATACCTTTGCTTATCGTTGGGAAAATAGCAGTGGAAAATCTGGTTATTCTGTTGCTTGTGCAAATGAGTGGAAACATGGCATTTGTTACAAACCTCAAATTAAATGTTCAGACTGTAAAAGCCGTCAACTATTACCCATCACACAAGAAGTTCTTTATTCTCATTTAACTGGACAGAAAGTTATAGGCATTTACCCACTATTAGCAACAGATCAATGTAGGTTACTCGCAGTAGATTTTGATAAATCAGATTGGAAAAATTGTGTAACTGCATTTTCTGAAGCGTGCTTATCTTTAAATATACCATTTTTGGTTGAGCGCTCTCGTTCAGGTAATGGCGCACATGTTTGGATATTTTTCTCTGAACCAATTGCAGCTAAGCAAGCTCGCTTAATGGGTGCAGGTATTCTAGATAAGGCCATGGAACTTTATCCAGCTCTAGATTTTGAATCTTATGATCGTATGTTTCCAAATCAAGATCACATGCCAGCAGGCGGATTTGGAAATTTAATAGCATTACCCTTACAAAAGCACGCAAGAGCGCTAGGAAATAGTACCTTTATTGACAGTAACTTTAATGCCTTTACTGACCCATGGACTGTTTTACAACAAACTGAATTAATGAGTTCTTCTGAAGTTAATAATATTGTGAATGAACTAGGCTACAATTTCATCGAACAGAATCAAACAGATGTTGACCATGAGGCTCCATGGGTAAAAAATATTCCTAAAAAAAATCAAAAGATCGCGGGATGTCCAGACGCTATTGAATTGGTATTCGCAAATATGATTCACATTCCAATTCAGACATTACCCTCTCAATTGATAGCTCAATTAAAAAGATTAGCCACTTTCTCCAACCCTCGTTTTTTTAAAGCACAAGCAATGCGTTTTTCAACGACAGGAATTCCAAGACACATATGCTGTGCCCGCCTTGAAGGACAATATCTCAGTTTACCACGAGGATGCCTAACAGATATAATTCACTTGCTTAATCAACAAGATACTAAAATAAAACTAAAAGATCAACGTACTAAAGGCAACATATTAGTCAATATAAATCTACTTACCGAATTATCCTCTGAACAGGAAATGGCATGTAAAAAAATCCTTGAACACGATGTTGGAGTTCTACATGCACCAACGGCTTTTGGAAAAACTGTTACTGCAATCTCTATCATTGCCAAACGCCAAACAAATACACTCATTATTGTTCATAACAAAGAACTTGTTTCTCAATGGAAAGAACGATTACATTCATTTTTAGCCGATGTCGAAATTGGTACAATACAAGGTGGAAAAGCCAAACCATCTAATCAAATTGACATTGCAACATATCAAAGTCTAATCAACCGTGTAAATAATTCAATCAAACCTATCGCCTTTAATTACGGACAAATTATCGTAGATGAATGCCACCATTTATCCGCACCAAGCTATGAATTTCTTCTCAGTGAAGTCAGTCCCTACTACATTCTCGGGTTAACTGCTACACCAGAACGTCAAGATGGGCATCAACCCATTATTTTCATGCAAGCTGGTTCTATTGTATACAAAGCAAAATCCAACAATCACACCCAGCTTAAAAAATTATTAATAAAAGTAAATTATGAAGGTGAATTCCCAGAAATTTTCTTTGGTACCGAAAATAAACCACATATTTCAAAGCTGATGCAACATCTTACTGAAGATACAGAACGTAATAATGCCATTATTAAAGATGTCTCTCATTGTATTCAAAATGGTCAGATCCCGTTAATTTTAACTGAACGTAGAAAACATGCCGAAAATCTTAGAAATAAGTTGAATGATTTAGGGTATAAAACATCTATTTTACAGGGAGGTATGAGCCATACAAAAAACATAAAAGAAAAACAAAATTTAGATGATGCTCATGTTGTGATTGCCACGGGAAAATACATTGGTGAAGGTTTTGATCTTCCTCGTTTAGATACCTTGTTCTTGGCATTCCCGATTTCATGGAAAGGCACTTTGGCTCAATATGTTGGGCGTATTCATAGATCAAATGAAGGTAAATTTGAAGTTCAGGTATATGATTATGTTGATGTTAACCATCCGATATTTGTCAAAATGTTTCAGAGAAGGAGTAAAAGTTATAAAGCTCTAGGCTATATTGTAGAACAATCACACAATAATATCGTTTTATAATTTTAGATCTATTGACACTACCCCAATTTTCAATCCATAAGATAATTAAACGTAAAGCCGCTTTTAAAATTCTAAATGTGTGGGTCTCCTTGGCATCAAAATAACTGGCCATCACAAAGGATGCGGGTCCGAATGCAAATTTTAACTGTATTTTCAGAGTCATTTCAGATCACTACGTAGCTAAGGCTGTTTTGCAGATCGAAATGATAAAATCATAAATTGCTTTTCAAGAAAAAAGAAACTAATATGTTTCTTATAACACTAAAAAGCAATAAATGTGTCTACAATGAATGAGTCTTTACTTCAGCAAATCAAAAAAAGACGAACCCAATTGGGCTTAAAGCAAGTTGATATGCAATCCCGTACAGGCATTTCAAGACAGCAATACCAAAAGCTGGAAAGTCAGGGTAACCCTCGATTAGAGACCTTAGAAATTATCGCGGCAGGATTAAATGCTCAACTGATGCTCATCCCTGATGATAAGGTTCATTTGATTAGACAATTATTGAATGATGAAATTGAAGTCACTATTGAAGATCAGGATGACTTAATGACTAACCCATGGAAGGGTCTTCTCGGAGGAGAGGAACCATGAATACTGTTGCCGTCCTGAAATTAACATTACATCACGCTGTCGTTGGATACTTGGCAGGATTTCAGAGCGGAAAAAATATTCTGGTTTTTACAGATTCTTTCCGCTCTGATCAGCAACGCCCAACCTTGAGCCTGCTGACTTCCCCCTTGTATCCTCAAGTGGATAAGATTTTAGAAAAGACCTATGTTACACATCAGCGTTTACATCCCTTGCTATCAAACTTGCTACCAGAAGGTGCATTACGCGAACTGATTGCACAAAGCCTCAAAGTACATATAGACAATGAATTTCAGTTATTGGCAGCTTTAGGTCATGATTTACCTGGAGCACTCATTGCGACTCCATTAGATCCAGAAGAAATTCCAGATGAAATAAAATTCAAACTGCAGATCTCTAATCCAGATCAGATCTTAAAGCAAGAGATTCGAACAGATAATAAGTTTTCCTTGGCCGGCGTCCAAATGAAGTTTTCCATGAAAGCCAAAGATGGGCGTTTTACACTAGTCCAGGCAACGGAATCGTCTCTACTCGGGGACTGGATTATCAAAACTCCTTCTTCCAGACATGCTTTTGTTCCGCTAAATGAATATTCTATGATGAGCCTTGCCAAAATGGTCGGAATAGATGTCCCTGAGATTCGCTTGGTGGATATGGCACTCTTACAAAACCTTCCACCATTAAATTTACCCCAAGAGCAATATGCTTTTGCAATCAAAAGATTCGATAGGCAGAGTACTGCTAATACTACAGAGCTTATTCATATTGAAGATTTTGCTCAGATCTTTGGTTCATATCCACAGCAGAAATACAGCACCACAAATTATGAGCAGATCGGTAAGATCATTTATCACTATTCAGATAACAAAATTTTTGATATTCAGCAATTTGCCAGCCGTTTACTCGTCAATATTTTACTCGCCAATGGAGATGCACACTTAAAGAACTGGAGTATGATTTATCACGATAAAACAACGCCAAGATTATCCCCTGCATACGATATATTGATGACAAGTGTATATATTGAAAATGAGCGTCATTTCGCCTTAAATCTTGCCAAAAATAAAGATTGGTATTTAGCTGAGATGAAACACTTTGAACAATGGGCTGAAAAAGTCGGTGTTCCATGGCGTGTTATAGAAAAACAACTTCGTGAGATCATCGATAAAGCACGGTCAGTATGGCCAGCGCTATTACTAGACTTACCTATGATTTCTGTTCATAAAGAAAAATTAAGAGAACATTGGAAAAAATTGCATCCAGACTTTC
The DNA here is from genome assembly GCF_013420085.1 of Acinetobacter sp. YH12027. Taxonomy (NCBI): domain Bacteria; kingdom Pseudomonadati; phylum Pseudomonadota; class Gammaproteobacteria; order Moraxellales; family Moraxellaceae; genus Acinetobacter; species Acinetobacter sp. YH12027. Next base: position 13,335 of record NZ_VOYW01000018.1, on the reverse strand, counting down.
AGATACTTACAGATGATTAGGGTAACCTGAAACCAAACTAAAATTTCTCAAACAAGTTCATCACGTCATTTTCCGTCAGTTTCGCTTCTCCCTCATGATCTGTGCTTAGAATAGACTGTGCCAGTTCTGCTTTATTCTGCTGCAAGGCAATAATTTTTTCTTCTATGCTTTTATTGGTAATCAGCTTATACACAAATACCGGCTTGTCCTGTCCAATCCGCCATGCACGATCTGAAGCTTGATCTTCAGCAGCAGGGTTCCACCATGGATCATAGTGAATGACCGTATCTGCGGCAGTTAGATTCAGACCGACCCCTCCTGCTTTCAGACTGATTAAAAATACCGGCACTTGTCCAGACTGAAATGCTGTAATGACTTCATCTCGCTTTTTGGTCTTTCCAGTCAGCTTCACATAGCCAATTTCTGCGTGATAGAGCTGTTGTTCAATCAGTTCCAACATTGAGGTAAACTGAGAGAAAATAAGAATTTTTCGTCCCTCTTCCACCATTGGAACAACCATATCCATCAACTGTTCAAGTTTGGCAGAATACGCCTGCCCGGTTTTAACTGAATCCAGTTTCAGCAAGCTAGGATGACAACAGACCTGACGCAGCTTCAGCAAGGCATCTAAAATTTGGATTTGACTACGCTTAAAGCCTTTTTCTGCCACAATTTTCTGAATATTTGCCTGCATCGTGGCGCGAACAGCCTCGTATAGCTTGGATTGCTGCTCATTCATGTCAATATTGACTTCAATCGTGGTTTTTTCAGGCAATTCCTTGGCAACGTCAGTTTTCAAGCGACGTAAAATAAAGGGTTTAATGCGGTTTACCAACTTTTGCCTTAACTGCTGATCACCGCGTTTTTCAATAGGATAGCGGTACTTTTTATTAAAGATTTCTTGTGAATATAAAAATCCTGGCATTAGAAAATAAAATAGTGCCCACAGCTCACCCAAATGATTTTCCATAGGTGTACCGGTTAGACATAGACGATGTCGCGCTGTTAATTGCCGTACTACCTGTGCAGCTTTGGCACGCGGATTTTTAATATTCTGCGCTTCATCCAGAATGAGTTGATGATATTCATATTGCTTTAGTTGCTCTTCATCTCTCGCCAAGAGCGGGTAGGTGGTTAACACAATGTCATAGTGTGAAATCTGCTCAAAATACTGATGGCGGTCGGGGCCTTGTAGCAGCAGTACCTTGAGCTCAGGGGTAAATTTTTCCGCTTCTTTGAACCAGTTATGCATCAGCGATGTGGGTGCAACAATTAAGGCGGGTCTGTCCTGCAAATGACCAGCCTGCTTTTCCATGAGTAAGTGGGCTAAAGTTTGTGCTGTTTTACCCAAACCCATATCATCTGCCAGAATCCCGCCATGCTGGGTTTCCCTTAAAAACTGTAACCAGCCTAAGCCCTGCTGCTGGTATAGACGCAACTCCCCCTGAAAACCTTGTGGTGTTGGCAGTTGTTGCTGATAGCCTTGTTTGAATTTATGTACAAATTTCTGCAGGCGATCACTGACCTGCCATGTCATCCCAAGATTATGCTGCAATTCTAATAATTGACTCGCATCATAGCGATCAATACTGCGCTCTTCTTGCTGTAAAATGCTCTGCAGATGCAATAATACCGGCTTAATATCCCTAGCGGATAGCGCCAAATCAGGTTGATCAACTGCAGTTTTCACGGTGAAAATTTGACTGTCATTCAGATGACCAAAAATCCGTGGATCAAGTAAATCAGGCTGTTCTTTCACCAAAGCCACAAGTGCATCGAGTAAATCATAGCTATTGCCTGCACTGTCCTGAACGGTCGCCCCGATATTGAACCAGTCTTGTTGGCTTTCAGATTCAGTGATGGAAATATTTAAATTTTCAACATATTGCAGCTTAAATGGGCTGTGTTCCAGATGCTCTATCTGCCATCCAATCAATTCAATTTGATTGATGGGCATCAGCTGTTTGATCCAGTCTCCATAGAACGCAAAAACCATAGAATCAAGACGTTGTTTATCCAGTTTTAATTGCTGGTAATAATTAAGATCTTTTACCCACTTCAGTGATTCGACCAATAGCTGTAAACGCTGGATTGACTGTTGTTCCTGAACTAAGTCCCGAAGCTGTCGCACCATTTTGCCATGCTGCTCACCAATAAAACTGTCACCTGATGTACCTGCTTTTATTCGCCCGCCTGCATAGGAGAATTCAATTTCGGCACAAACAGACTCTTCCCATTTCCAATGAAGTTTATCTACAACACCAAAGCGTAAAATGGGCTGGGGACTACCCTCAAGAACCTCAATATGCTGAATAGACTCGGGCTGAGGCAGATTTTTCACGTCTGAATATTGATGGCTAAGCTGCTCAAACTCTGGCAAGAGCGTAGATGGAAGATCAGGCATCTGTAAAAAATGGTACAGAAGATTTGCCGTATATTCACCATATAACTGGCCCACCGTATTCTGTTGAATATCCACATAACATGGTGGATGGCTCGCGAGAATCTGAATATGTGGATTTGATTTCAAATCGAGTCGAATATCACCATTGACCAATTCAATGTTTAAATGCTCTGTCTGTTTGTTTACACCTTGTTGCCAGATCAGTTCGATGTGATAGCCTTGTTCTGACCATTGAAGTGCAGTATGGCTCTTTTTTTGCCAGTACACATCGCCACTTTGAATAAAAGATTTGAAATGCTCCAATAAAATTCCGGAGATATCAAGATTGCTCTGATAAAAGCGCTCGTCGCTGTTTATTTTGGCGTAATAATAAATCTGGTTAAATAATTGTCGTTTTTGTTCAGGTAAAGTCAGATGCTTTCTGGTGATATTTTCATATTGGGTATAATAACTTTCCCCTGCAATTGAGCCATTTTTATTGCGTCTGGCTTTCTGCACATCAACTGTCAATTTCTTTAAGCTGACAGACTGATCTAGCAGGTAAATTAAATAATTGTTTGTTTTGACAGATTGCTCTGGTTCAGTCTGTTGTAAATACCGTTTAAAATCATTCAACCAGCGCTGCGCCTGATCATCCTCCCGTTGGCGTTTTGCGATTCCCTGCGGGGATTGAGAGTCAGCATAACGCTGCTGAAATTCCTGGCGATATTCCTGAAAGAATAACCGTGCTAAAGCAGCAGCATGTTTACAGTTATATCCAACCGGACAAGTGCAGTCGTCATCGATTAAACGGTCTTTTTGTGGATTATAGGTAATTGCAGTATCGTAATAATCTGTCCCTTCAATTTGGGCATACATCGTAACCCCGTCTTTTTCCTCAAAGAACTCAATCGTTTCCCTATCAATGTGTTTAGCATAGCTCAGACTGCGCTGAAGAGTTGCTGTACTAAAGCGAGATAGAAAATTGATCAATGAGGACATAATTACCAGAAACCAAAAATGTTTATACAATTATAACGGACAAAGCTGTCATTTCAGAACAGTACTGCTCGCCAACGTATCAAAAGGAAATAAATCCATGCTCAAAAACTTAATGTTTACTACAATGGATGGGGTGAATATTGGCTTTGGGGTACATTGGTCTCCTCAACCGCAATCACAGGTCGGCCATTAATCGCCTTTGAATACAGTGCAGAAGCGATCAGTAAAGGTTTAGAACTTTCCTCCACATCAAATGGATATCATGGGTGAGGCACTGAATATTCCTCGACAAGCTCTTGTGAAACTTGGTACTCAGGAAGCGGAACTTTGTGTCCAAGAAGTTGATGAAATTATTGGCTCGATTTGTAAGGTTACAATCTGATTCAGCAATATCGCTCATGACCTATTACCTGGACAAATTCAAGCAGAGACTCTCCAACTGATCCAAAATAGGATTGAGCATAATATTCATTTATTGCACTAAATAGCTTTCACAAAGCTTCTATGAAGGGCTTATTCTAACCGTTGTTTTATTACGGCATAAGCTACACCAGTCACCACACTTCCAATCGCAATCGCCAATAAATATTTTAATGGATAATTCATCGCATTCGGAATGATCAGTACCATTACACCGCCATGAGGAGTGACTAGTTCACATTTAAATAATGCAACCAAAGCCCCAGTTACAGCACCACCTGCGATCGCACATGGAAGCACTCGAATCGGGTCTTTGGCAGCAAACGGAATAGCCCCTTCCGAAATGAAACATAGGCCCAGAACTACAGCAGCCTTCCCTGCATCTTGCTCAGGTTTGGCAAATTTATGCTTTGCTAGAAAAGTTGCAATTGCCATACCCAATGGCGGTACCATACCCGCAGCCATGGTAATCGCCATCGGTCCGTATGTTTGTGACGTAAGTAAGCCCACCGTAAAGGCATAAGCCGCTTTGTTTATTGGGCCCCCAACATCAATACACATCATACTCCCAAGGATAACCCCCATGATCATGGCATTGGTCGTCCCCATATTGGCAAGGAAGTGTGTGAGTAATTCAAACAATTGTGCAACAGGCTGTCCAACCACATAAATCATGATTAAACCAACAGCTAAACTGGCCAATAGTGGAATAATCAATATTGGTTTTAATGCTTCTAGGCTACTCGGGAGTTTAAGCTGTTTCGATAAAAATAACGCAATATAACCTGCAATAAAACCTGCAACTAATCCACCGAGAAAGCCTGCCTCTAATTGTGTGGCAAGTAAACCGCCAATCAAACCTGGAGTTAAACCCGGACGATCCGCAATAGAATAAGCAATGTAACCTGCCAGCATAGGTACCATAAGAGTAAATGCTGCAGCACCTATTTGCTTTAAGGATGCGGCAAAGCTTCCTTCAACAGGATTGAGGCCAAACATAAACGAGATGGCAATGATCAAACCGCCCGCCACCACCATCGGCAGCATGAAAGACACCCCTGTTAAAAGGTGTTTATAAATTCCTGTTTTTTCTTTGTTTTCATTTCCTGTCTTAGTGGCTATTTGCTTACCCGTTTCAAGCACTTTGGCCTCAGCAATTGCATTTGCAAAAGTCTTATCCGTTTGCTTAAGGGCAAATCCTGTACTGCAGCGATATACACGTTTGCCTACAAAGCGATCTGTATTGACCTCAATATCCGTTGCTAAGATCACCACATCTGCTTTGGCAATACTTTCTGCCGATAAAATATTTTTAGCCCCAACCGATCCTTGGGTTTCAACATCAATCTGATAACCGTGCTTTACTGCACCTTGTTGTAAGGCTTCGGCCGCCATAAACGTATGCGCAACACCAGTTGGACATGCTGTAATGGCGACAAACCGTGTAACCCCTACATTTCAGTAAGTTTATTTCGCTACGGTTTGGACTATGTTCAAATGGCTATTCTACGTTTGATTGGTTTTGGAAAAAAAGAAGAATTTAAGAAAGTGCTAGCAATTTTAAGAAAGAAAAAGCCTGATAGGGCAAGGATCCTATGAAATTTGTCGTGTACAGAGGTAATTTTTATGAAATCTAAAATCATGAGAAAAAGATAGAAAAGCACTTAGTCAGTTTCGGAGTATTATTTAAAACGTGGAGATGTTTTTCCTATGTTGATTAGTCAATTTATTTACGAATGAGGTATAAAGTTTTATCTAATTTTTCTTTTTATCCAATTTAAAATTAGGTGCGTACACGGCCTCAACTTTCAATAAAGTATAAAAGGTGTTTGTGTAGGCAATACCCTTACTTTTGATAAGCCAAAAGAAAGCAAAAGCCTTTGTTACCCATACATAACATCCCTATTATGATGGATAACGTGTGGCATCCCTGCCACACTCGTGTATCCAAACGTTGCTTAAATTAAACTATGTAATAGTGGCGACATAAAGGTGCTCTTATCGCTATATATTAAAAACTTAGTGGAACACTGTTTCTAAAGCTTTTAAACCCACTTTGGGATCAAGTAGACCGTTGTAAATTTCAGGGATTTCACGTTCCACCCCAAAAAATTCATAAATGGCAAGCATCGCCCCACGAACTGAATATTCCACAGTAAAGACCACGTCATCTTCAATTTCCACAAACTGTCCAAGGAAAGCAAAGTTTTGTGAGCCTTGTGGAATTACCTGTGGACGATCCCCCGGTTTACGGCAGGCGAATAGGGCAGAGGCGTATGGCATCATGGCGGTAGTAACATCAGTCGTTGCCAAAACATGATCTAAAATGTCGTCAAAACCGAGCTGTTTAATCAGTTCTGTTAGGATTTCTTGCCCCGTGGCTTCGGACATTGGTTTTTTGATGTAATCGCCTATATGGTCAATTTGGAAACCGTAGCCCCATAAGGTATATAAACCTTCAGGTAAGTCGGCAAAGTGTGGCTGTGCAGGAACCACGATGGATAAATGCCAACCCGACTCATACCAAGTCATGAGTGCGCCTGTGCCTGGTTCATTGTCTGTATAGTCAATAATACGTTTAAGTAGCACGTCATCTTTCATGGTCAGAGTGAAAGACTCCCACTTATGTTCATCGACATTGCCATAAAAAGTCATTGGACGGCCAAAGTCTGGGGCTTTTTGTGCCAGCGTTTCCCAAAGCGTCCAGCCATGATCTTCTCGATGACGAATAAGAGCAGGCACGTCATGATTACCGCCATAACGTGAGTCTGCTGTAATAGAGCCTAAAGTGAAAATAGCTAAATCATTGGCTTTCAGATTAATTTGCTCTGAGCCTTCAGGCAATTGTACATATAGGCGTGAAGCGTAGCGTTCTTGAGTTTCAGCATTGGTAATGAAGTCTGCATCTGTGACATAGTGTCCAAAACGCACATCGACGCCTTGTGCGACTAACCAACGCTGTAGGGGCAGAATCATCGAGTCATATTGGTTGTACTTGGTACGTTTCACACCCGCTAAGGTATGAATGCGTGGCAATTCTTGAATAAAACGCAAGAAATAGCGTCTTAACTCTGCTGCACTGTGCCATTTTTGAAAAGCGAAAGTCGTGCGCCACATGCGCCAGAAATTGGTTTCAAAAAAGGTTTCATCAAAAAACTCATCAATGCGGCGACTGCCAATTTTTTCTTCTTTTGAAGCTAATAGGCGCAGCATCTGTGCACGATGTAGCGTATTCAGACCAAGCTTTGCTGCATCCGCAATGACATGTTCGGCATCAATCAACCGTGCATTGGCGTGGGTTTTCACTTTTTCATTAAACTCACGACATTCTTCACGCACCGAAATGTCTGGATTTTCCAAAGATGGAATACTGGAAAATAAGTCCCATAGGCACAAATAAGTTTCATCGGTCAGCATTCGCCCACCACGTGTTACCCAAGCTTGCGCGGCATGCGGTGTATGTCCACCATCCATCGAACCACCTGAAATATCGAGTTCTTCTAAAATATGGATATTTTTGGCAGGGACTTTGGCATCACGGATTGCAAATGCAGCAGCAGCCATACCTGCGATACCACCACCAATAATCCAAAGATGGGACTGTTGCGCGTCTAATGGGGTGCGCTTCTTATTTTGCATGGTTCACCTTTAATTATGATGTTAAAAATTATGAAGTAAAAAAATTGGTTTAGAAAAACCTTAAAAATAGTATGTCTTTTTATATATGAAAAATGTATGAAATGGGAAGCAATCCCCTCATTATATTTTGTAATCAAAAATAGACGTATGATGGCTATTTTTAATACACATTTGTCTTTTTATTAAAATTGAATATGATCTAAATAATTGATGTTAATGTTTATTGTTGAGTAATTGCTCTATTGTTGTTTTCACTATGCCGTATGCTAAATTTCTTTAAAAATAGGCTTTTTATTTATCATTAAAAAATATCTTTGTACACGACAAAAAAAGATAACTCATTGAAATAATGGCATAATACTTGTTTTCTGACGACGAATATGATGACACATTTCAATGAGTTACATCTCATCTTAAACAAATATCTAAAGTGGAACAAGTCACATGCAAAATGTTTTACACTGATTATGCTTGCATTAATTGTAAAACAGACATGTAATCTTTCTTCTGCATCTAAAGCCTTACCCATCAAGTGATTACCACAATCATTTTATCGACGTATACAACGCTTCTTTGCAGATCAGTATTTCGATTATCGTCAAATTTCTCAGTTAATTTTCAATATATTTTCATTCGATAAAGTCCAATTAACTTTGGATAGAACTAATTGGAAATGGGGAAAACGAGATATTAATATCTTGATGTTAGCCATCGTCTATCGTGGAATAGCGATACCTATTGTTTGGACATTGCTCAATAAACGTGGAAATTCAGATACAAAAGAGCGTATTGCTTTGATTCAACGCTTTATCTCCATTTTTGGTAAAGATCGTATTGTGAATGTGTTTGCAGACAGAGAATTTATCGGTGAGAAATGGTTTACATGGTTAATTGAAAATGACATTAACTTCTGTATACGTGTTAAAAAAACTTTATTGTGACCAATCACTTAGCCAAGAATCATAAAATTAGTGATTTATTTCGTCATCTTCAAGTTGGTCAAACTGAATGTCGTAAACGACGTATTTGGGTTGGTCGAGTGAAACTGTATATTAGTGCGCTACGATTAGAAGATGGAGAACTTTTACTTGTTGTTTCTCCTATGTTTAATGCTTCTGCTATTCGTGATTATGCATTACGCTGGGAAATCGAAACGTTATTTAGTTGTCTCAAAGGACGTGGATTCAATCTTGAAAATACTCGTTTAACAGACCCTAGACGAGTCAAGAAATTGATAGCAGTGCTAGCTATCGGTTTCTGTTGGTGCTATTTAACAGGTGAATGGCAACATGATCGGAAAAAAGCGATAAAAATAAAGAAGCATGGACGACTTTCAGTAAGTTTATTTCGCTACGGTTTGGACTATGTTCAAATGGCTATTCTACGTTTGATTGGTTTTGGAAAAAAAGAAGAATTTAAGAAAGTGCTAGCAATTTTAAGAAAGAAAAAGCCTGATAGGACAAGGATCCTATGAAATTTGTCGTGTACAGAGTCTGTGTTATAGCGTTTTAAAACATCAGACTGCCTATCAAAGAGATTATTTATTAGCCGAATAATCTCAAAACCTGATTGACTACCAAGACGGTATCTCAGGTCGCTGACTTCACATATATTAAAACTCATTCAGATTGGGTCTAAACCACATTTATTATTGATGTTTTTTCATGTGCAATTGTTGGCTGGAAAGTATCAACACGTAAGAATACAGATATGGTGCTTGATGCGCTGAGTTATGTATCGTCTTTTGAGCTTGAAGCAATGTACGATTATAAGATTAACCCGTTAGGTCAGGTGGCCTAACTTAAATAAAAAAGTCTCCGACAAACCCGGTACGGTTCATTCATTTCTTTCCTGAATATCTCCATATACACCATAACTACATTTTTTATTGCCAATCCCTCTGTCCGTTATAATTACAGTGAGTTCATTGATATTTGGAACAGCAAAAACTTGTGCTCTTATGTCCTTTTCGTTGGATACTGTTTCAAGTAAAACAGACCAACTATCATCATTATCTCCTGGCGGCTCAGTGATCTCAGCAGGAGATTCTATATCAAAGAAACGTCCATCAAATGGAGACGCTTTAAATGCCTTAATAACTCTATCCCTGAAAAACTGATCATGAGCATATAGTTCACTAAATGAAAAATTACATCCTGAAGGAAGACTCATATTTCCATCATCACTAATAATTAAATTATCTAAACATTTCTTAGAAACCATTTTTTTCAGACTACTTGTCTTGTTTTTACTAGGCTTTACTTCAGGTGCTATGCCTGCATAAGCATTACCACTTACATGAAGTGCCAAAGTCATACTAGATAGCAACAGTAAATTTTTAACGCCCTGTTTCCCTTTATTAAATTTCCCCATTTCAGCCCTCTTTTTTTGATATATGAATTTATTTCCTTAAATAAAATTATCTGTATTAAGGATAAAAATTACATATTATTAATGTATTAGTGAAGTTTGCACCCAAAACAGGTGCATCCTAACACGCACCTATTATAGGTGCAATGAATAATATTACTTTATCAATTCACTCAGATGAGTATGTTTGGCTGCGTAAGCTTTTCATTCAAAAGAGAAATGAACTCGGACTTTCCCAAAGGGCGCTGGCAGAGCGTTTAGGCATCATTTATTCATTTGTTGGGAAAGTGGAAACAGGTGATCGAAAATTAGATATTTTTGAATTTATTCATTATTGTGAAGCTTTAGAATTAGATGCGAATGAAATTGTCAGCCAACTCATTTTATTAAAAAATAAAAGCTAAAATTATTTCATTTTTTTATATGACCCCCTATAACTTGCCGTTAATCCTATAATTCTTAACACCCCCTGCACTCTCCCAACCTAATCATATATTCTTTTTAAACAAATTAAAAAATGGAGATTTGCAATTCAATTACAAATACCACGCTCAAAATTTTTCACTACCGTCAGTACGAATTATGTAGTAGAACCTAAAGAGCGCTTTGTAATACGGATAATCGAACAAATGACTAATAGCGAAAAGGTCTTAGCTAAAGCTGTTTTAGCAACAGCCAAAAAAATGGGGCTAACATATGATCAGCTTGCCATGATTCTTGGTATAGATTTATCAAGAACCAATATAGATTGCAGCAAACTTTCATTATTACAAAAAGAAATTGCTCTAAAACTTATACGTATAACAGTTGCTCTAGATTCTCTTATAGGTGGAGATATATCAATGATGCAACACTTTATGAAATCTCCAAATAAAATAACAAAAGGCATTCCATTGGATCAAATCTAGAATATTTCTGAGCTTGAGATTGTTTTACAATTTGTAGAAGGCCTCCAAGCTAAACCATAATATATGCAAGGCTTCATTACTTATAAACTTGAGTTATGGCCCGATCTAATTATTCAAGTGCAAGATATAAGAAACATCCTTTCTCAAGATAAGTATTCTAAAAGCGGTCATTTCAATTTTGGGCTTACAATTGAATGAATTTCGTATAAGAGATTTTATGTTAAAGACTTTCAATAGAGAGTACAGTGATAAAGCGATCATTTGGCTATTAAAATATAGTTAAATAATCGCTTTTTTATCGTTTACCTATAGGCTAGTGATAAAATTATTTCCGATCTAACCAAGATAAAAAACTAGGGCTAAGATTCAATTTAACTGCTGGAGTTAATAGTGAATAAAAAATGATTTACGAACAAGTTTTAATCAGTTTGCAGTATATAAAGCTCATTAAAATTTAATTTTTTCTTAAAATATAAATTAAGTAACTGATCAAGTTTCGCATAATCTATTATTTTTTTAAGATTTAAGGTAATTTGAAATATACTATACCAATCATCCATAGGTGAATTATCTCTCCATTTATCACCATATGAATCATCTCTTTCAACATTAATCACGATGTCCTTATAATCTGAAGATTCTTCTCGATCATCAACTATCGCAAAGAAAAATACCTGTTCTTTATTATGATTCACACATGATAATAGAGAATAAAAAGCATCTGGATCATTCCGTCTTGCATCATAATAATCTGATGAAAATTCCCAATTATTTATTTCATCTTTAGGAATATAAGCTTTCACAATATTTAAGATCATTAATCTAGCAGCACAATATTCATCATAATTAACATAATAATTATTAAAAGGATACTTTGGATGTTTTTTAAAAAAACTAATTATTTCTTCTGTTTTATATTTCATTTAAGCACTCTTTAGAATTAATCCTGTTCTGATATCAATATCAATTCGCCTTGAATCACCCATAACTCGATCTTGCTTATGAGTTCCATCAAAACTAAAACTCCATTTACTAACACCTACCCCACCTGGAGTATTTTTTGTCATCCAAGAAACTAAATTATTATATGCCGTTGTCGCCCCCCTTTCTCATAATCAACTTTCTGCCCTTTTTTCTTATCCGGACTATGACCTTTTAAACCTATCATTTGTACCCGAACTGATTTTGCATATAATTTACATAAAGTTAACGAAGGTGGAGCAGGTAAATCTACCCATGCTGAATTAGCCTCAGTTGCTGTAACAATCATCTGGTTTGTTTTTGCACCATTTTGTGCTTGAATTCGACCATTATGCTTTTGTTTATTACAATTAGAATTATTAGGATTACAAGTTCTATTTAACTTATCTCTTTCATCTTTAATATTTTGTAATGCTAGTGCTTTTTGATAATCAGAAATATTTCCTTTCTCTCTTTGTATTTGTTCCTCTGCTGTTTCTAATGCACTATTTAAAGCACCTGTAATAGTACTATCACCCAATGTAGATGGAGTTAATATACCGATCAATACTGCACCAACCGGATTAGTTCTCGCTCCAACTCTAGCAGCTTCACCCGCTTTTTCTATGGCTGTTCCCCATCCACCTAGACTACCAATATCTGCTGCTACTGCCATGTTTCTTTCTCCAAAGCAGCATAAAATTTTTGAGATTCAGAATTATTTAAGCAACTTTCTACAATTCCTGCTAAAACATCAATTCTTAAATACGGAGGCCATAATTTTTCTTCTAAAATACCTCTATTCCAATTATCATCATCTATATTGTTCTTATTTAAAATAAAACAAATTTCTCCATATACCGCACACCACTTATTATAGTCAGCATCTTCTTCCATTCCATTTAAATATTTCTTTACACGCCCCTGTGCAATAAATAAAAAATCAACACCTCTTTTTTCATCATTATTAAAATATTTTTCAGAAAAAAAAGGAAATTTCATTTTCAATCTATTCCAATTCCATAGAGCTAAATCTTCTTCACGGCTATTTGAAAATATATCAATCTGCTCTTGAGTAAACTTTATTGTCATATCAAAGACTCACTATATTATGCAAAGTACTATCGAATTCTTGATACCACCAATTACTAATTGGTTTTAATAAAACCATATAACTTTCATCATCTAACATTTTGTTAAGTATTTTAATAATTGCTGGATCATAAAATCTAAATAAAGCTAGCTCCTCACTAGGTAGCTCTGCCTGTAAAAAAGGCTGTAAATGTTGAATTAGTTGTTGTTTAGATAAAGAAGTTTCAATAATTGAAAACATCCCTATTGTTTCACCAACAACAAGTTTTTTTTGTAATAACTCACGGCTTTGTTGCACAAAGATTTGAAATACAAAGCCCCCCTAATTGAGCCAAATTTAAGGCGTAACTTGGGTAAGTGGTCGACCTAATTCCGTAAATCTGTTGAGGACTGCTACACGTGCATGAATTTCATTCACTTGGCTATCAAAACTCCTTGCACTGAGTTTATCCCCCAATAATTTGATGCAATGCATCTTAGTTTCGACCAAACTTCGGCAATGATAGCCGGACCATTTTTTCCATAATGTCCTGCCTAAACGTTTAACTGTTCGAAGTAATT